>JAMDCE010000678.1 GCA_023489135.1 Chloroflexota bacterium | reverse complement strand
GCCGTCCCTGAGCCCTATCAGTACCCTACGATGGGCAGCAACTCCCGCAACAGCCGGGTTCAAAGGGCCATTGAACAGCGCGAGAACACCCCATACTCCCAAATCCGAGTTCACTCACGGATTTGGGAATCATCGCGGTCCTTGACAACCACCATGCCCCGTGGTATATTCGTCTCACTGAACTGGCGCCCTCAGACAGTTTCCGTCGCGCTTTGAGGTTGCCTTTCGGCTCATTGCAGAGCCCCCCCTGTCGCTGCTGGACAAAACGACTATTCTATTATCTCCGAACAAACGTAGCGTGGCTTTTCGCGATCAGGAAATGCCAGGTACGGCGAGGCAAAGACACGCCTCACGGACGAGATCGTTGATAGCCATGGAAGTACCCGTGTCACCACGTACGCCCGTTTCTTTTCTCGCGCGAGGTAGTCCTACGGCTGGGGACAGACCATCGGCGAATCATCAAACTGTCACTCGGGGGGGAAGCGGTTGGATCACGACTACTACGCCACTTTCTCGATTGTGGGCCGCCTCGCGCATACCGGAGAACTGGGAGTTGCCTCGGCCACGCGCCGGTGTGCCGTCGGCGCGAAGGTGCCCTTTGCGCGTCCCGATGTGGGAGCCGTCGCCAGCCAGGCGCAGGCTAATCCCCGTCTGGCCCTGAATGTGCTCGACCTGCTGTCCTCTGGTGTTTCGGCTCCCCTGGCGCTGGAGCTGGTTATGCAGTCAGAGGCACAGCCCAACATCAGGCAGGTAATCGTGGTCGACGCGAGTGGGTTGAGCGCCGGCTTCACCGGCTCCGAAACGGAGGATGCCAAGCATCACGTCGTCGGCCCGAATTTCGCTGCCGCAGGCAACAAGCTGGTAAGTAAAGAAGTCGTAGAGGAGATGGCCCGCGCTTTCCAAGAAGCCTCAGGCGACCTGGCAGAGCGCCTGATGGCCGCTTTGGAGGCCGGAGACGCGGCAGGTGGCGACAAAAGGGGTAAGCAATCGGCCGCTCTGAGAGTCGTGCGCGATGAAACTGTGCCCTATCTTGACCTGCGCGTGGACGATCATCCAGAGCCCATAGCAGAGCTTAGGCGAATCCTCGGCGTGAAGCGCCGAGATATGGAGATGAGCAAGCGAGGGAGGGAGACGCAACAACCATGATGCATTCAGTCTGGAGAATCCTGGTGGCGTTTGCGCTGCTCGTAGTATTAGCAGCGTGCGGCAGCACCCCTGCTCCAACCACAAAGGTAGCTTCTGAATCGAAATCCGCGCCTGCCGCCGAGCCCAAGGCCGGGCCCGCGGCTCTCAAAGAGGCGGCAGCTTCGACTAAGGACTCAAAACCGGCCGCAACGTCGCCTAAGTCCGAGGCCAAGGAGACTCCCAAGAAGGGCGGCACCATCACCGTCATCATCATCCAAGAGCCTGACAACCTCAGTCCCGTTCACTCTGCGATGGAGTACGCCGGCTACATCCGAAGGGCTCTGATGGAGCCGATGGTCCGGTTCAACGCCAGGCAGGAGCTGGAGCCAGCGCTCCTCACCGAGATCCCCAGCATGGACAACAGGGGCATGTCCCAGGATGGCAAGACGATTACCCTCCACTTCCGCAAGGACGTCGAGTGGGAAGACGGCAAGCCCGTCATCGCCAAGGACTTCGTCTTCACCTGGAAAGCCATAATGAATCCCAACAACGCCGCGCTGGTCTCCAAAGGCTGGGATCAGATAGTGAGCGTCGATACCCCCGACGATCTCACCGCTGTCGTTCGCCTCAAGAGTGCCTATGCCCCGTTCATCGCTCAGGTCCTGTTCTCCGAGCTGCTGCCCGAGCACATTTTGGGGAAAGAGTCGGACATCAGCAAGTCACCCTACCTCCGCAAGCCCCTTTCCAACGGGCCCTTCAAGCTGGTGGAATGGGTGTCAGGGGACCGAATAGTGGTTGAGCGCAACCCCAACTACTGGCGCGGAGGCGCTAACCTGGATAAGGTCATCTTCAAGATCATTCCCGATGCCAACGTGGCCATTGCCCAGGCCAAGGCCGGAGCCGCAGACGTCAGCCTCTTCATGGGGGCCCAGGCCCCCCAACTCAAGGACCTGCCATCGGGGCTGAACCTCATCAGCGTGCCCAATACCTTTGTGCTAAGAATATACTTCAACCTGAGAAACCCGGCCCTTCAAGACGTGCGCGTTCGCCAGGCCATTCAGTTCGCCGTCGACAAGGAAGGCATCGCCAGCAAGCTTATGGCTGGAACAGTTAAGCCAGGCATCTCGTTCCTTGACAACACGCCGTGGGTCAACCCAAATCTCAAGCCCACCAAGTTCGATCCCGAGGCAGGCAAGAAGCTGCTGGACGAAGCCGGCTGGAAGCCTGGCCCCGATGGTATCCGCCAGAAAGACGGCAAGGCCATGCGGCTGACCTTCGTAACCACCACTGGCAACCAGCCGCGGCTCAACATCCAGCAGTTTGTTCAGGCTACGCTCAAACAGATGGGCGTGGAGGTGGAGATAAAGAACGTGCGTGCCGCCGACTTCAATGCCGGGTACAACGCCAACGGTGCCCTGAGGACCGGGAAGTTCGACTTGACTCTCAAGGCCGATCGGATGGATACCGACCCCGACCCCTCGGATTACGTGGCCAGCGACCAGATTCCAGGCCCAAACAACTCAGCTGGAGGCAACATTATGGCTTTCAGCGATCCACAGATAGATGCCTTGCTCAAGGAGCAGGTCACGACCCTCGACCCCAACAAGCGCAAGGAGATCATCTTCAAGATCCAGGAGCGCGTCTACGATCAGGTGCCGATGATCATCGTCCACGACAGTGGTAACAATGTTGTTCACAAGCCTAATGTGCGCGGCCTGGCTCCCTTGTCCTCGGAAATGGGTGGGCCTCCTTGGAACATTGGCGAGTGGTGGCTGGCAAAGTAGCTTGCCTTGCTCGCGCTTGCAGACCGCAGCGCACGCGCGGGATAGCATCTCACCGTCATCACGAAAGGAATGCACCGTGAACTCGCCAGACCGTGGACAAGATAAATATGGTAGTGCGGGGATAAACCCCGAAGAGGACGTCGAGGCCGGTAGCGTTGGCACTTGGGTTATCACCTACACGGTGGGGATCTACGGCATAGACGACGGCGGCACCATCATCGTCGCAACCAAGATGGCTGGCGATTGGGGTCGCCCACAGGTGTCAGATCCAACGGCGCCGGAATACCTCACCGTCTCCACCACTGGCAAGGCATCCCTGAGCGTCAGGTTCGATTCCAAGGCCCGTGTCCGGCCCTGGAAGTCCGGCGTGGTGATTGACGTATACGATGGCTACCTGGCCCCGGGCGACGTGGTCACCATCACCTATGGAGACACCAGCGGGGGCAGCCCCGGCTCCACGGCCCAAAGCAACGTTGCACAGAAGGTCGAGTTCCGCGTGTTTGTGGATTGCTTTGCGACGGGGCAGTTCGTCCAGGTGCCAGGGTCACCCACGCTCCGTGTAGTTAGCGGTACAGCACATCGTCTCGTGGTAGTGTGTCCATCCGAGGCTACTCTGGGCGCGCCAATGAGGATCCTGGTCAAGGCGGAGGACAAGTGGGGCAACCCCGCATCCAGCTATCGCGGCGCCATAGCCCTTTCCTGCCCGGATCATTCGGCCTCTCTCCCGGCCACGTGGAGCTTTACCACTGAGGATGCCGGATTCCACTGGTTCGAGGGCGTCCGCCTCGCGGCCGCTGGCGTGCACGAGATTATGGCCAAAGATGCCGGCAACGACTTCGTGGCCACTAGTAACCCCATCGTGTGCCGGGATCGCAGCCCGGACTGCAAGCTGTTCTGGGGCGACATTCACGGGCAAACCGAAACGACCGTGGGGACTGGGACTCCGGAGCAATACTTCCGGTTTGCCCGAGATATTGGCGCCGTCGACTTCGCCGCCCATTGTGCCAACGCCTTTCAGGTTACCCGGGAGCACTACGCGGACACTCAAAGGCGGGTGAAGGAGTTTCATCAGCCTGGAAGGTATGTCACCTTTCTCGCTTACGAGTGGTCGGGCAATACCTGCGCCGGGGGCGATCACAACGTATACTTCCTGGGCGACGACGAGCCCATCCACCGCTGCAGCCATTGGCAGGTGGCCGACAAGTCCGACACAGATACCGATCGCTACCCGCTGTCCGAGCTCTTCGCCACCTTCCGTGGCCGTAATGATGTGATGATCATCCCCCACGTCGGCGGCCGGTATGCCAATCTGGATTTCTACGACCCCGCGTTCAGTCCAGTTGTCGAAATCGCCTCGACTCATGGCTTCTTCGAGTGGCTTGGCCAAGATGCGATCCGGCGAGGGCTCAAGATTGGTTTCGTCGCCAGCAGCGATGACCACACCGGCCGTCCAGGGGCGACCTATCCCGCAGGCCACGTGTTCGGGGTCCGCGGTGGACTCGTCGCCGTTTTTGCCCGCCAATTGACGCGCCAGGGCGTATGGGAAGCCTTGAAGAGCAGGCGATGCTACGCCACGACCGGGGACAGGATCGTGCTGGGCGCCAGCGCCTGCGGGCACACGATGGGTGAGGAATACGCCACCGATAGGCCGCCGAACTTAACGGTTCAAGTGCTCGGCACCGACAACCTGGAGAAAGTCGAAATCGTCAGGGACTGCAAAACGATCTACAGCCACCCGTTGGGTGATCCTGGCCCACGGAACAGATTCAAGATATACTGGAGTGGCGCGCGAGCGAAAGGGAGGAACAGGCACACCAATTGGAACGGAGGTCTGTCCCTGGACAAGGGGAAGATCACCGGAATACAACAGGTCGCTTTCGACAACCCATCCCAGGGTGTCTATGAACGGACCGAAAACAGCCTGAAGTGGCTCTCACGCACATCGGGCAATCACAATGGCGTCATCCTGGACCTGGACGCTCCTGATGACGCAGCTACCACCTTTGACACCCGTCCGGTCAAGTTCACGCTGCCCATCTCGCTGATTTCCGATGAGCCAACGATCTTCGAGGGCGGGGGAGTCGAGCAACAGGTATCGGTATCGAGGGCCGGAGAGCCGGGCCCCAAGAGAGTTGAATTCGAGTTCGTCGACGAGAGCGTCGAAGACGGCGCTCACGCCTACTACGTCAGGGTAACTCAACGCAACGGGGGGATGGCTTGGAGCAGCCCCATCTACGTAACCCTCAGGCGCTAGTGCGCCGCTAGCCAAGGGGGTGTGCCTCAAGATTCCCCCTCCAGGGGCAAGGTTGGGCTAAGCCATTGCCGAGAAGGTTCCCTGATGGTGGACTGGGGAGCTATGTGGAACTTCGTTCTGAAGCGGCTGCTCATTAGCGTGCCGCTGTTGATCGGTATCACAGTCATCGCCTTCTTCCTGTTCCAGGCCTCGGGCGACCCATTGGCCTTTTACTCGGCTGAAACGAATATCTCCGCAGAGGCCAGGCAGGCCATCCTTCAAAAGTACAGCCTGGACCAGCCGGTGTACATTCAGTATCTCCATTGGGCCGCCAACCTGCTACAGGGGAACTGGGGATACTCGTTCATAACCCATCAGCCGGTGCTCGAGATGATCCTGGAACGCTTGCCTAACACGATTATCTTGAGCGGGACAGCCCTTCTGTTGGGCATCGGCGTCGCCCTGCCAATGGGTATTCTGTCAGCCTTGCGCCAGTACTCTATCGTCGACTACTTCGTCACTTTCATTTCCTTCATCGGCTTTTCTATGCCCACCTTTTGGCTGGGTCTAATGCTCCTGCTTCTATTCGGGGTCACCTTGAAGTGGTTTCCTATGGGCGGAATGTATCCCGCCACCGAAGGCCCAAGCATAACCGGCGTCGTCTATCACCTGGTCCTTCCGGCCAGCGCACTGGTGCTTGTTTCACTGGCCCACTACGTCCGCTACTTACGGGGTTCGATGCTCGAAGTGCTGAGCCAGGAGTATATCAGAACGGCGCACTCAAAGGGCCTCGCCCAGCGTAGTGTCGTTCTGGCCCACGCGCTGAAAAACGCCGCCATCCCGCTAGTCACGGTGGTAGCCCTGGACATTCCTTTCATTATCAGCGGCGCCATAGTCGTCGAGACCATTTTTTCGTGGCCCGGGATGGGTCGCCTTTTCTGGGAGGAGGCCCAACGACAGGATTATCCCGTTCTTATGGGCGTGCTCGTCCTCTCGTCCACGCTGGTTATCTTTTCGAATCTTCTGGCCGACATTGCCTACGGATTCCTCGATCCTCGCATCAGGTACGATTGAATGGATAGGGCGTCGTTGGTGGGCCGATCGAAAAAGCAGGTGGCACCAGGCCAGGCAAATACAATACTCGCGCACGCGGCTCTCGGGGCGGGGTTCCGCTCGTATCAAAGCCCCTGGAGCCTGGCGATGCATCGCTTCTTGCATCACCGGCTGGCTACAGCTTCCCTCGTCGTCTTCGTCGGTCTGTGCCTGCTATCGGCTGGGGCGCCGCTGTTCAGACCTGAGTCCCTGGCCTATCAACCCGACCTCAATGCCTTGAACTCGCCCCCGGCTTGGGCGACGCGTCCTTTCGGCGGTGACGAAGTGGGTCGTGATATCCTGGCCCGTATCATTTGGGGCGGCCGGGTCACTTTGAGCGTGGCGGTCACCGCTGTGGCTCTTTCGTTGGTCGTTGGGATTGTGCTGGGAGCAACAGCCGGGTATTTCGGCGGATGGCTGGATAACCTGATAATGCGCCTGATCGACATGCTCCTGGCCATCCCCCGCCTGTTCATTCTCATAATCTTCACGGTCTTCTTTGGCACGAGCATGCTCACCATTATAGTCGGCATCGGCGGCCTGACGTGGATGTCCCTCGCCCGTGTTGTGCGCGCGACTTGCCTTTCGCTACGAGAGAAGGAGTTCATCGAGGCCGCCCGGACCATTGGGGCCAGGGACGACAGGATCATACTGCGCCACATATTGCCCAATACGGTTCCAGTGGTCATCGTCGCTGCCACCCTTGGTGTGGCTCGGGCGATCCTTCTCGAGGCCAGCCTGAGCTATCTGGGGCTGGGCATCCAACCGCCCACGCCGGACTGGGGAGCTATGCTGTTCGGTGCCCAGTCATACTTCACGACAGCCCCCTGGGTAGCCATTTTCCCAGGGATCTTCATCCTCATTACCGTCCTCAGCATCAGCTTCATCGGCGACGGCCTGCGCGACGCTCTGGACCCCAGATCCAAGATGATGTAGGCGAGTTGCATTATTTTGTTTCGGATTCGCTATCTCACCTCAGTTCCTGTACTCGCCGGAGGTACCAGTCCGGGTCCTCCAGAGCCTCGTAGATCACGCCCCCCTCGGCGTCCCGCGGCACCGGCAAGCCCAGCAGGTGGGCCAAGGTAGGCGCCACGTCCACGTGGCGCACCTGCCTCCGCAGATGCACCCCCTTGCGCACGCCAGCCCCAGCCAAGACGAAGGTGGAGTGCTGGGCGCCTATGCCCAGCCGCGCGCTCGGCAACTGGCGCCCGTGGGCGCCGTCGAACTCGGGCAGTTGCGCGTAGACCACGTCGCCCATAAGCTCTCCCCACAGGTTCAACACCTCGGCATCTTCCCTGCGCAGTGCCAGGACGAAAGGACGCAATCCGCTACTGGGTTCCCGGTAATCGTACAAGGCATCGATAATCTCTCGGCGCACGTCCTCATAGTCCGCAGGGTCGACGATCCCGTTTGGCTCCCGCCCTTTGAGGTTGATGAAAATGTTCACGACCCCGACGTTGGCCGCCCGTGTCCGCTCCCAATCGATAATGCGCCGACCCGCCGCGTCCTGGCTGTAGGCCAGCAGTCCGGCCTGTTCCAGCACGTCGTTTACTGTCACCTGAGGAAAGCGGCTGGGTGTGCCACCGTGGTCGGATACGAGAGTTATCACCGTCTGGCTATCCGATAGTTCCAGGAGCCGTCCGATCATCCGGTCAATGGAGGCGTAGCTGCGCACCATCCCATCATAGGAGCGCCCGACTACCTCCGCCGGTGCGCCGCTGATAGGATCGGCCTCGCTGAGGAAGAAATGGTTGGCGTAGTCGGCGGCGTGCGTCTCCACGAAGAGCACGTCCCATTTGCGCGTGGAAGTGAGGTAAAGAGCGGCCTTCGCCAGCCACTGGTGGTGATACTCCAGTAACTCGAAGTAGGTATCCTCGTCCACCACGCCTAGAGCGTCGCGGCCGGGATTCTGCAGGAAGGGACCCACGTGCTCCAGCAACTCCAGCGCCACCGAATCGGGGTAGGTGTAGCCCTCGGTAGGCCAGATTTGCGGCACAAAGATCGCCAGCTCATCGCCCGAGGGGGAAAGCTTGAGCAGCTTAAAGCGCAGGTGTCCTGGCACAGGCTCGTCGTCGATGATGAAGGCATCCAGTAACCAGCCGCTCCATTCGCCCGGCACCAGATCGGCAATCGCGTCGTCTCCGTTACGGCTGCGGGTAATGCGCACACGTTCGTAACCTCCAACTCCGTAGACCAGAGCGAACAACTGCTTGGGCTCTCCTCGCTCGCCCCTCACCATGCGTTCATGTCCAGAAGCCCCCTCCGGCCCCTCAGCATCCTGGAATAGCGGGCGAGAAAGCTTCCTCCTGACAGCGGCGCCTCGCGCAAGAGGTCGGATGATCAACTCGGCCTCCAGAACAGGAGCCGCGGAGGTCGGCAAATTGCACCAGCCCTCCGCCGGGCTCAGCCGAATGGGATCCACACGCTGGCCCTCGCCCAGGGCGCTGGGGTCCACTTCCTGGCCATCTATTGATGCTCGCGTAGCAGCCCTAGAGTAAGTAGCGAACAGATGATACCCGGCGATCTGGTGGAAGTTGCTCACGCCCGGGCCGGCTCCCTCTACCTGCACTCCTGTGTGGATCGTGGGGGGCCAAGACATCTCCCACTTGATCAGAATTGGAACCCGCCCCGCCCTCTCAGCAGTGTTCCACAGGTACTCTGCCTGACACAAACCAGTGTCGATGCCCCAACGTGTGCGCTCCAAGGGCTGGCCTGGGTAGCGTACTTTGAAATCCGTCACGCCGTGCGTTCCCGGCCACGCGCCCGTTGCGAGCGCCGTCCACCCGGGGGGTGTTAAGGTGGGCAGCACGCCCCACATTTCCCGGTGGACGCCCATTTCCAGTAGCCGGGCCATATTGGGTACGTGTCCCCGCTCAGCCATGTGCTTGACCAACTCCATGCTGGCGCCGTCCATACCAATGACGACGGCCCGTTCGGCAATCCTCATCACGTTTTCTCCCTTGCGCAATTGTAGTTTTTCTGGATAGCCCAAACACCCACGGCTCGGGCGGCTTTCCCTTTTCTGCTTGAACACTTCACTCGATTGGTTCGGACAAGGTAGGAGTCGCAAACCCCTTCACTGGGAGCAGAACGGGGCGATACCTGTTTTACTCCTCTGGTATACCTGCAACAAGTACCTTTCATAGGGATGAGAGAACTGCGCTTGACCCTCCTCAACCAGGATGCCATACTGGCCGGGCAAACCATGCAGGCAGCTGGGCTGTTTCATCGGTGCCAGAAGGGTACACAATGGCCTTTAGCTAAATGTGCGAGTATTTGCAATCCCCTTTTGCTCCGACAGGTCTAGTAAAGGGAGAAACGTTTCGCAACGTGTTTTGAGGTGTCAACAACACGTGCGCCCCAGCAGTTACGCGATCTAACGCAAGCTACCAGCAGAATCCAACCGGCCGCTTCAATTTGATGTCCACAACTGGTCTACAATCAGAAGCAACTACACTTGTAGCAGGGTATACTGGAGACGGAAATGAGAAGCGTCAACTTCGCGGTTGATCTCGGTCAACTAAAGCGGCTGAAAAGTCCATCTCCCGACTACCGTTCGGCCCATTCTTGAAGCCTGCGCGGCTCCACTATTACAATTCGGCGGTCTCTACAACGAATGATCCCGGCTTTCCTAAGTTTGGTCAGAACTCGAACCGTCGTCTCTTCCGACGTTCCTACCGCCTCGGCCAATTCCTTTCTCGAGAGAATCAACTCCAAGCAGATGCCGTCCTCTGCCTGAGTGCCGTGGTCGTGAGCGAGCCACAGGAAGAACCGCGCTATGCGCTGAGGGACCCTTTCGAAGGTCACGTTATCGAGTAAGCGGTGGACTCTATCAAGCCGGCCGCTCATAACACGGATTACTTCGAACGCCACCGCCGGACACTGCAGCAACAACTCCTTGAATAGCTCTCTGGGGATAATATACACGTCGCTATCGGCGATAGCCTCCGCGGTGACCCGACTCGACTTCTCATCGAAAATGGACGCCAGGCCCATTAGCTCACCGGCGCCGATGATAGACACGATCTGCAACTTGCCACTGGCAGACGCCCTCGAGGTCTTTATCTTACCGCTCCCGATGAGGCACACACGAGGCCAGGGGTCATCTTCATAGAACAACACGGATCCTCTCTTGAATCTCCTGAAGCGGACAGAACCGGCCAGACGTTCTAGTTGGGATTCTTGAAGACCCGAGAAGACCGGACATGCTCTCAACACCGAAACCCTGTCGACCAGATTATCGGCCTGCAACGGCACCGCCGGCGATCGATCATTATGAACTGCACGTGAACCACGACTCATAACTCAACCTCCAAACACTGCACAGCGCTGTGTTAGCCCATTAAAGGGTGGGTATTTCGTTTGCCAAGCGGCTTGGCGCGCGCACTTCGCTAATGCCGCGCCGTCCCCATACACGGAAACTAGAGACCGGATAGCTCTACTGCGTGGCCTTATGCTTGGCGAATATGGCGTCGATTTGGCTCGCCAATTCCTTGTTGGCCTTTATCGCCGCTATGCTTTCCTGTTGCTCTCGCCCCGGTTTGAAGGGGCTGAAAACGCCGGAGAGCTTTTCCAGCTCCTTTTGTAAATCCTTGTCGTCGCTGAGCTTCAGGAAGACCTTTCGCAGATGCTCAACCCTTTCCTGGGGAACGTCCGGCGGCAGCGCCGAGGCGTGCCCCTGATCGCTGATGAGCTTCACCGCGCTTTCCAGCTCCGGCGGGACCTTTACTCCCAGCTCGGCCATAGAGGGCACCCTGGGAAGGGTTTTGCTTCTTTCTTGGCCCAAGGTGAAAAGGTTGACTACGTAGCCGTCGGCCTCATCCTTTTGGCCGGTCGCCTCCGACGTGACCATGAAATCTACCTCCCCGCGTGCCAGGGACAGCGTCAATTCCTTCTTCCCGCCGTATCCGGTGACCACCCTGGCGTCCAAACGGAGGACCTCGCTCATCACCGCCGCGCTGGTGGCCAGGCTTCCCTTGGCGGACGTGCCGCCTCCTTTCAATCCCTTGGCCAGACGCAGCAGGTCCAGGGTTCTGTAAGGAGTCTTGGGGGAGATCTGAAACACCTGGCCGCCGGGATTGACGTCGGCGATAAAGTTGAACTTCTCGGTCTCGTACCTTACGCCCGGGGCCTTCAAGATATCGTTGGCCAGGACGGCATTGGCGGCGTTAATGACCATGGTGAGGCCATCGCGCTTCGCCTCGGCGTAAACGTAATTAACGCCCTCGTCGGTGCCCATGTTCGTCACCTTCACCGTGGCCCCAAGCTCCTTGGCCAGGTGCGGCGCGATGGCCCGCGCCAGAAGGTCCGTGCTGCTGCCCGGAACGCTGGCGACCACCCAGTTGAGGGTCTTCCCTCGGTAGAACTGCTCCGGAGTAGATGGCGCGTTCACCTGCGAGCAGGCCAGCGCCAGCACAGAGATCGCGCTCGTCGCCAGGACGATGGCGACGACCAAGGACGTCAGCTTTAGTATCCTGTCCCACATCGTAAACCTCCCGGATTTACTTGAGGCAGCCGATGAGAAGCGCTGGCCTCGCGGTATCAACTAGTCAAGAGACCGGTTCTCACCATAGAGGCGAAGGGGGCGCCGAGATTTCAATCATTTCCGACGTCGTTAGGCTGACGTTATAGCTGTAGCCTGATTGCATGAAACGCTGGTACCGGCACAGGTCCTCGACGATGGGATAACTGACCATAGCCAACGCGGGGGATTGGTGGATAACTCGCTCGTCCCGGCAGCGCTGCCTGAGCGAATACAGGGAGAAAACGACCGGGTAATCTCCCGGGTCGCGGATTCTGACGGTGCATCACCGGATTGGTCGTACAGTGCTCGCAACCGTCGATACGAGGGATTCTAGCACCGGAAAAGCACAGTGTCAATACATCGCGTTGAAGTTGGTTGCCTGCTAACCAAGCCTTGCCATGAGTCCGGATGCTTTGCCAGGTGACCAGGCGTCTTGACAGGGGTTATATACTTGTCATGCAAGTAACAACCTGGCGCCTGCTGTGGGGAGGGGAAGAGTGGATGAATGACTACTATCGGTTGGGTATTCACCGCAATCTGGGCCGCACGTTCCGCAACAACGGCCCGCCTTTGGCCTACCGCTCGGTAAAGACCCGAGCGCCGCTCGTTTCCTCTCATTCGGGAGTTAATAGCCCCTTCGAGGTCAAACTGGCCTCGCTGCAGAACGCGCCCCTGGGCAGAACCATCCTGTCGGCGGCGAACAAGTACCTTGGCACCCCTTACCAAATGGGTGGGGGCAGGGGCGCCGGCCCGGTGCGCACCCTCGATTGCTCGAGTTTCGTTTCCCGGGTCTATGCCGACGCCACGGGCGGTCGTGTGAAACTCACCGCCTATACCGATGCCCTATATGATGAAACGGTTCCGATCAGCCCCGCCGAAGCCCAGCCCGGCGATCTGGTCCTCTACCGAGGCCACGACCCGAGCCAACCGCGCACCAAGTTCCCTCACGTGGCGATCTACGCCGGCAACGGGCAGGTGGTTGATGCATCTTCCATGACCGGGCGCGTGGCCTACCATCCGATCGGCATCGGCCCGCGCTACGCGCAAGAATTCCGGCGAGTGGTGAGGCCTTCGGATGGGTTGGGTGGGGAGAATGGCCTGATCGTTTAGATCGTCGCTTTCTACCTGCGGGTTGGGCCCGAACAAGGCCGTCAGCTGCGGGGTCCGATAACCACAACCTATCGGTCATGCACCTGGGAAGGCGCTTTGGAGGCAGGGGCGCAGTTGGTGGCTTGTGTCGATTGCGAGGTTCGGGCGAGGGGATCTAACCGTCCGACTTACTCTCCCACTTTCGCCTTACGCGGGTAAAGTAGTCAACCCTGTCCCTAATCTTGCTGATCTCCCTTGGATAGAACTCCAGCATAACATCGCATAGTTCGAGCATCCACTTCTTTCGGGAGTAGCCCTCATTTGTGCGAATGGCATTTGCGTTGGCAATCTGTTGAATTAAAAAGCGGCAAGGAGAAGTAGCGTTGTATACCCGTGCGCTTAGATGGCGACTTTTGGTCCTGAAGCGAGTTGCGCTCCCAGAAAACACCATCGGCATATCCCTGTATTGTCTTGTCCTGCTTGGCCTTCGCCAGTCGCTTCTCCGCCAGGCAACAATAAGCCAGGTTGGCTTCAATGCCGACGTATTCCCTTTCGAGTTTCACTGCCACAACTGAAGTCGTCCCAGAACCCAAGAACGGGTCCAGAACCAGATCACCACGCTTCGAACTCGCAAGGATGATTTTGGCCAGGAGTTTCTCCGGTTTCTGCGTCGGATGGTCGGTGTTCTCCGGCATCGACCAGAAAGGCACCGTCAGGTCTGTCCAGATGTTTGAGGGATGCGTGAGACGGAAGTTCCCGTTCTCGGTAACCGCCCAATCTTTGGGACTGCCGGACGAGTCGGTGTAGGGAGCGATGACCCGTCGCTTGAGCTTTACCGCATCCACATTGAAGGTGTATTTGTCTGATACTGTGCAGAACCAGATGTCTTCTGAGCAGTTTTTCCAGTTGGCAGCTGCCCCTCTTCCTTTTTCTCTTTCCCACACAATTCGATTCCTAAGGACCAGATACTTCTCTGCAACAAGCTGGATGGCAGCTGAGGAACGCCAGTCACCACAAATATACACCGAACCCGTGGGCTTAAGAGTTTTCAAAAGTCTTGGGAACCAGGATTCAATCCACTGTCTATAGTCTTCAATCGAGCGCTGTAGGAATCTGGTACCGTTAAATGACTTCGTGAGGTTGTACGGCGGGTCCAAGAAAAGAAGATCTACGAATGAATCGGGCAGCCAATCAATGATCTCAAAAAGGTTCTGGTGAATGGTTCTGTCCCGAATTTCACGAGTTGTTGTCGCCTTGCCGGCGAGGCGTAGAAGACCCTTGCGATAGAGGTTTATCTCTTCAGCCGATAGAATGAGCGTCCTATTCCGTGGTGCTCTGGGTTTTTCGTCTTGCTTATCGATCATAAGCATCCGCTCTGGTTCTCGTGACACGAGTTTGTGCCATGCCAGGTTGTATCTCCCGTGTGTGCTCTCGGCTTCATGATGGCATCAGTTCGGTCGCTTCCGGCTTTTGGCGATCGCCAGCCTGAGACCAGTATACATTCCTATCGGCAACAGTCAATATCGCAAGCCTAGAACAGGCAGAATACAGTTAACAGCCGTTTCCACAGCTGTTACTGTGAAATTGGCGTAGGCCCCGATTGGAGCCGTTTCAGCGATAGAGGCCTCTATGATCCTCAAGAACCTGCTTCGACGAAGAACCAGGACTATCCTGACCGCCGGGGGCATTGCCGTCGGCGTGGCCGCCGTGGTGGCTCTGGGCGCGATCCTGTGGCCGATGTTGCCGACCGGACCATGGCGCTCAGGGATGGGCGCCTAGTGGGCTAGGAGGGATCAACGAGCCTCCATTGGCGGCTCGACCTGCGCTTCCATGCCGAGAGGTCGGCCTGCTACGGCCACTCTTGAGCGGGCGGGCTCGTCCTCGCACGCCGCCGCAAGGGCGGCCTCGGGCTCTTCCACCAGCTTGTTGTAGAGGTATATGAAGATGACCTTCAGTATCGCCAGCGAAGGAACGGCAATGAACATACCCAGCATTCCGGCAATCGAGCCGCCGGCGAAGAGGGCGAAGAAAACCACCAGAGGATGGAACTCTACTATCCGGCCGATGATGGCCGGTATGACCAGGTAGTCCTCCGCGTAGCGCAGCGCGGTGTACACCGCGGCGATGGCCAGCACGTAGCTAAGGTTGGACCATCCGAAAGGATTGGGTTGGAACAGGGCGACCACACAGGCAATGGCACCGGCGACCACCGGGCCCACCAGGGGGAAAAGTTCCAGCACCCCGGTGATCAGGGCCAGGATGATGGCGTAGCGCACCCCTAACAGGCTGAGAGCTACCCATGTGGCCGAAGTCATGATGACGACCAGTAGCAACTCGCCTCGAACCCATCGTCCCAACATATGATCGATGCAAACGCCGAGATCGGTGATCTCGTCGCGAGCGGCCGCCGGGATAGCTCGCCGGACAAAAGCCCCCAGCCGATGTCCATCAAGCAGCAGATAGAACGTGACGAAAAGGAACATCAGGAGCTTGCCCAGGAAGGTAAAGGCGCTCACCACGACCGGTATGGCGTGCCCGCTCAGGTATCCGAAGATGCTTTGCGCGGAGTTGGTCAGCTCTACGATGAGCGTCTGCGAATCCAGGCTGTATCCAAAGACATCGACCGAATCGTTGCCCAGAAGATACTCCATCAGGCCGCCGATCAGACTGGGAATGTCTTGCTGGAACTGCTGCGCCTCCCGGCGAATGGACGGCGCCACATACGTTACCATCCAGAACACCACCGCCGCCGCGACGGCGTACAGCAGGGCGACCGCCCAGAAGCGATGCAGTCTCGTTCTTCTCGATATCCAGGTCACTAGGGGATTGAATACGTAGGCGACGATGGCAGCCCATACGAATGGCCCCAAAATGCCCCGGACGGCAAACAGAAACAGCAACGCCGCCGCCACGATGATCGCGGTAGTGACGACTTTTGCCTTGGGGGAAAATCTTAAGCCGCTTGTCTCATTAGCTGGGCTGTTCACGAGAGCAATGATACCACAAAGTCGTGCGGTTATGCATAGCCCGATTTCTTGAATAAAACTATTGACACGGACTTGGCGACCGTCTATAATGGCGACGTATTGTTGAGCATGTTGACTGACAAACTAAACTATGTCGCTCCGGTGTACCGGCCGGCAGAATCAGGAGGGTGCTATGCGCGTTGCAAATGATGTCACGGAGCTGATTGGTGGGACGCCTCTGGTGTGGCTAAATCGAGCCGCCGATGGGAGCGTTGCCAGAGTGGCCGCAAAGTTGGAGAGCTTCAACCCCCTCTCCAGCGTTAAGGACCGCATCGGGTTCGCCATGATCCACGAAGCTGAAAAGCAAGGGCTGATTCACCCCGGAAAGACGGTGCTGATCGAGCCCACCAGCGGAAACACCGGCATCTCGCTGGCCTTTGTCGCGGCAGCGCGTGGTTACCGTCTCATCCTCACCATGCCTGAAACCATGAGCGTGGAGAGGCGGCAACTGCTCAGGGCCCTTGGGGCCGAGCTGGTGCTAACTCCCGGAAGCGAGGGGATGAAAGGGGCCATCCGCCGAGCGGAGGAGCTGGTGGCAGCAACCCCCGACTCCTATATGCTCCAGCAGTTCAAGAACCCGGCCAATCCCGAGATCCACCGGGAGACCACCGCTGAAGAGATCTGGAACGACACCGACGGGCAGGTCGATATCCTGGTGGGTGGCGTGGGAACAGGGGGAACCATCACCGGGGTAGGCCAGGTGATCAAGTCCAGGAAACCCTCCTTCAAAGTGGTCGCCGTGGAACCTAAGGCCTCTCCCGTGCTCTCGGGAGGCGCGCCGGGTCCCCACAAGATCCAGGGAATCGGAGCCGGGTTTGTGCCCGAGGTGCTGGATCTCGGCGTGATCGACGAAGTGGTCCAGGTGGAGAACGAGGAAGCCTTTGAAACTGCTCGTCGGCTGGCTCGCCAGGAAGGGCTCCTGGTCGGAATCTCTTCGGGAGCCGCAGCCTGGGCCGCCATACAGATAGCCAAGCGCCCGGAAAACGCGGGCAAGCTGATCGTGGTGGTCCTCCCCGATACCGGCGAGCGCTACCTGAGCACACCGCTGTTCGAGCAGCCAGGTGGGGAAGTGGGCCTGTAGGTCTCCAAAATCAATAGAGGCTGCTCAGTTTGGGAGTCCTAGCGCCTTTTGAACGTTGACGGCCCTGTCGATGTCGTGCAATTCATCAATATTGGCGTTGGCGAAATTGGCCCCATTGAGATTGGCTCCGGCGAGAGCGGCGCCTCTAAGGTCAGCGCGGTTCAATTCGGCGTTGCTCAAGTTTGATGCCGTTAGATCGGCCAGACTGAGGTTTGCTCTCGTCAGGGTCGCCTCGCTCAGATCGGCCTCGCTCAGGTTTGTGCCGCTGAGATCGGCGCCGGCCGCGTTCGCCTCGCCCAGGCAAGCCCCATTCAAGTTCGCTCCCCTCAGGTTGGCCCGGCTGAGGTTTGCTCCCTTGAGATCAGTCTCTCTCAAATTCGCCCCCGTAAGATCGGCCTCGATCAGATTGGCGCCTCTCAGATTGGCCCGGGTCAAGTCGGCCCCCCGGAGATTCGCCATGCCCAGGTTCGCTCCGGTCAGGTCGGCTTTGGTCAGGTCGGCCTTGCTCAAGCCGGCATCGCCGAGGTTGGCTCCTCTCAGGCTTGCTTGACGCATGTTCACTTCGCTGAGATTCGAGCCTTCGAGGTTTGTCCCGTCCAGGTTTGCTCCAAGAATATGGGCACCGCTAAAGTTAGCTCCGACCGCATTGGCCTCGCTGAGGTTTGCCCCACTGAGGTTTGACTCGATCAGGCTGGCCCCGCAAAGATTGGCACCACGGAGGTTCGCTCGGGCCAGGTCGGCCTTCGCCAGCGAGCATTTGCTAAGGTTTGCTTCCGTTAAGTTGGCCGGAAACTCTACGGTGGTCTCACTGTCGTCGGTTCTGCGATAATGGTACTCGGGGCTCAGATCGGTCTCGGTAATATCTGCCCGACTCAGGTTGGCGTTGCTCAGGTTAGCCCCCATGAGCCTGGCCCATCTGAGGTCTGCCTTGGTGAGATTTGCCTCACTCAGGTTCGCCTGGCCCAGAGATGCTTGAGATAGGTTCAGCCCTTGCAAGTCCGTTTTGCTTAGATTCTTATCGTTAAGGTCTTTGCTGCCCATCGCGATTGCACGCACCTGATCCCGGGTCAGCCGTTGGTGCATAGATGCTCTCCCCCTTCTCTGCCGAACCAAAGCCGCAACCGTGCAGACTATCTATCCGGTTCGAGCCTTCATCCCGTTCCCTGAGCCACTGATCGAGCACGAAGTGTGCCGTTGCTCGGGTCCCATAGCCAAATCAACTCCCAATCGTGAGACCAGCCCCGCGTCATCGCGGGGCTGGTCTTATGTGAATCCCTTCGCCTGCGCCGTCCTTGGCGATGCGAAAAGCCTTATTTTTGGGGCGAATCCTCAGGGCTTATCAGTAGTACCCGCCCATCATGCCACCGGAACGGCCACCCCCCATTCCACCGCGGAAGTTCTGCGGAGCGGCTCCGTTGGTTGGGCCATTGCCGTTAAATGCTCCGCCACAGCCGCCGCCTTGGGACATCCAATCCACCATTGAATCAAACGAGCCCGGTCCGTGCACCTGATCCATCCACTGAGCCATATTGTCGAACGAGCCGGGACCGTGCACGCTCTCCATCATCCCTTGCATCCATTCCGTTATCTGCGCTCGGTCGGGAGTGGATCCATTAGGCGTCGGGGTCGGCGGCTGCGCCAGGGCAGTGCCGACGAAGATGATCGTGCCAACCAGTATCACCGCGATCACCGAGATCGCCAGTTTGAGCTTCCTTCCCATTGTCGTCTCCTCCATAAGTGACCAGGTTCTTCAACTGTTTCCAATTTGGATTGTACACAACTGGTGTGAAGATCCTGTGAAGACGGTGTTCGGATTCTGTGAAACTTCGCCGTTAATTGAAGTACCCTTCAATTACCACCCATGTGGGCCAGCGTCACGTCGACTCGGCGCCGTTCTTTCTGGCGCAGCAGGATCAGGCTCACGGTGTCTCCCGCCTTGTGTCGCAGCTGCACCGCCACCAGGGTATTGGCGGCGGTGATATCGGTTCCGTCGAACGCGAGGATCACGTCGTTCGGGCTCAAACCCGCTCTGTAGGCCGGGCTGTTGGCATCGACGGCCGTTATCAGAACCCCGCCGGCGCCTCCCAGGTCGTAGAACTCGGCCACCGCCTCGGTCACCGGCAGATAGGTGATGCCCAGGTACGGACGCGCGCCGGGATGACGTCCCTCGGCTGCGAGCGGGATTCTGCCGGCAAGATTAGTTTCAAACGGATACGAGCTGTTGCCGGCATCGCGCTCCGCGACGGCATCGCGTCCAAACAGTGCCGTGGTCCAGCCAAATGGCCTGATCGCGGGTGTTCTTGCCATCACCACGAACGTCACGATTACAAGCAGCGCGGCCAGTCCAGCAACCAGCCAGTCCTTTGTCGTCTTTGGTGGGGGGCCCTTGGACATCTTTCCGATCCGCTCAACAAAACGACTGTTCGTACTATTATAATTGGCGGATCAACATTAGCTCGTTATTAGGCTTGGATTAGGGCGGGATTAGAGTCTCAACCAGACCGTAAACGTACTTCCCTCTCCTACCGAGCTCGTCACGGTCACTTCTCCTCCGTGCAGCTCTGCAATGGACTTGACGATGGCCAGGCCCAGACCGGTCCCTCCCTGACCGCGCGAGCGTGCTTTGTCCACTCGATAGAACCGATCGAAGATGTGTGGTAGATGCTCCTGCGGTATCCCCACTCCGGAATCGCTCACCTCCATCTTGGCCCACCTTCCCTCCTTGCCCAGCGAAAGTGTTATCTTGCCGCCGGCGGGCGTGTACTTGATGGCGTTTTCCACCAGATTGAGAATCATCTGCTTCAGCTGATCGGCATCTCCCTTGATCATCGCCACATCCTCGTTGCCGAGCTCGACCGTCCTGCCGTCGGCCATCACCTTGGCCTGCCGGAACACGTCCAGGAGGAGGGTGTCCAGCTCCACCTCGCGCAGATTGCGTACCTGCTGCGCGTCCAGCTGCGCCAGAAGCAGCAAGTTGGACACGATGCGGCTCATCCGCTCGGCCTCTCTCTTGATGGAATCCAGGGACTCCCGGCGATCCTCCTCGCCGATCTGCCGTTCGAGCAAATCTACGTTCCCCCGTATGCTTGTCAGCGGCGTACGCAGCTCGTGCGAGGAATCGGCGATGAACTGCTTCTGCGACTCCAGGGCTTCCTGGGTGCGTTCCAGCATGGCGTTCAGCGTTCGCACCAGGCCCCCGATCTCGTCTTCAGGGCCTTCATAGATCAACCGCTTGCCCGGTTCTGCTGCCAGATCGATCTCCTGAGCGCTCTGGACGACCCGGTCGATACTGGCGAACGCCTTCCTGGCCAGGAACCAGCCGGACAATCCGGCCACCAAGATAAGCCCAAGCGTGCTGAACAACAGGAAATAGCCGATCTGATTGATCGTGGCCTCGACGTTGTGGAGGGACTGCCCCACTTGAACCAATCCGAAGACCCGGTTGCCCCCTTTCAAGGGCATCGTGATGACCCGCACTCGTTGGTTCTCACCCGCGGCGAGGGTTTGTATCGACTGCTTCCCGGCCAGTCCCTGTATTACCTGCTCGGAATTGGTGGGCAGTTGCTGTCCCTGCAAGTTCGCGCTGGCATCCACCACCACCCCCTTGGAATCCAGAATCTGGACGTATATGCCGGGCTGAGCGAACTCATTAGCAGTGGTCAATCCGCGAGGAGGCGGCCCTTTTGCCATTTGGTCAAGGTAGGTCTCGCCCTTGGAGGTCAAATCGATATGTATGTCTGCCGCCTTGAGCCAGAGGGTTCGGTCAACCTCTTGCTGGAGGTTGCTGGAGAGGAAGAGATAGAGTAGGGTAGTTACGGCGATGATGGCGATGCCGAAGAACAGCACGTATCCTAGAGTGAGCCGCACTCGAATTGGCAAAGTGGCTACTCCTTGAGCACGTACCCCACGCTGCGAACCGTGTGGATAAGCTTCGAGCGGCCCTCTGTTTCCAGTTTAGCCCTGAGGTAGCGCACGTAGACCTCGATGATGTTGGACTCGCCGCCGAAGTCGTAGCCCCAGACGCGATCCAGCATAACCTCCCTGGTCAGAACCTGTCGGGGATGGCGCATAAACAGCTCCAGCAACTCGAATTCCTTCGCCGTGAGCTGCGCGGGCACACCGCCGCGCGTCACATCTCTGCTGGCGGTGTCGAGAACCAGGTCGGCGAACTGCAGCACCGCGTCGCTGGCCGGCTGGGCCCGCCGCAGGAGCGCCCGAATTCGTGCCAGTAACTCGTCGAAAGCAAACGGCTTGACCAGGTAATCATCGGCCCCGCAATCCAGCCCCGCTACCTTGTCCGGCACCGTCCCCTTGGCCGTGAGCATCAGCACCGGGACCTGACTCACCTGCCGAACTCGCTTGCATACCTCCAGGCCGTCCAGTCCGGGCAGCATCACGTCCAGCACCACCAGGTCGGGGGGCTCATCCCGCAATAGCCTGAGAGCCTCTTTCCCATCCACGGCAGTATTGACCTTGTAGCCCTCGAACACCAGGCCACGCCTGATGAAGCTCAGAATCTCGGGGTCGTCGTCGACTACTAAAATGCCCACGCGGAAGCTTTCCTCCAGCCACACCTGTTTCGCGAGGAAGATTATAGCACTTGAGGTGAAGGCGATGCCAAGAATGAATGGTGGCATCGAGCTTGCGAGCTATTCCACCGATGTGAGCCAATCTCCAGGAAGACAAGAGGATGGCAAGAAACCA
>JAMDCE010000602.1 GCA_023489135.1 Chloroflexota bacterium | reverse complement strand
CTTTTCAGCGCGGCCGACGACAAGACGTGGAACGAGATCTTCGGCGGTGACATCCCCGGCATCGCGACTTGGGTTCTCAAAGACTATGTCCAGGACAACAAGGACACGGTGGATGCCTACGTTAGAGCGATTGCCAAGGGTATGAAGTACATAGAAACGACGCCTCCTGCAGACATCTTCGAGGCGACTCAAAACGAGTCCGACGAGATCAAGGTCTCGGGCAAAGAGCAGTTCGTGAGCGTGACCAACGAGCTCAAGAAGAAGGTCTATAACTTCAGTGGGATACTCGACAAAGACACCTACGATCGAGGAATGAAGGTATCCTTCAGCATCGTGCAGGAGAACGTGCCCTACGAACAGGCCGTGGATATGTCCATCCTTAAGCGGATCTCGGGCAAGTAGGGCTACACGCAGATGCGCAGGTGACGCAGGGGCGGACGTCTCTGTCCGCCCTGGGGTGGGGTGGTGGCTAGCATTGGTACGGTGCTTTAAGCGTGCGCAGCGGGGAACGGGGGTGCCAAAGACGTCGTGGCTTCTAAGATAGGGATCAACGGGGTAACCCAGCGGTTCAGCGGCCAGGGTGGCGTTTTCACTGCCCTTGAGAACGCCAACCTGGAAATAGCGACCGGCGAGTTTGTCGCGCTAATCGGGCCGAGTGGTTGCGGCAAATCGACCTTGCTCAACATCGTGGCCGGGCTTACAGACCCGACTGCTGGTGCTATCCTTATCGATGGTGAAGATTACACCGGGCGCCGGCACCCCCAAGTCGGCTACGTGTTTCAGCAAGATACCGTTCTGCCCTGGCGTCGGGTTGGGGATAACGTGCTGCTGGGCCTGGAATATCGCGGCGTGCCCAAGGGCGAGAGGCCAGCAAAGGCAGCGCGTTTCCTGGCTATGGCGGGTCTGCAAGGATTCGAGAGCTACTACCCGTACCAGCTTTCGGGCGGTATGCGACGCCGCCTTGCTCTGGTGATGACCCTGGTGGTGGAGCCGACCGTACTGTTGATGGATGAGCCCTTTGGCGCCCTGGACGCCTTCACCAAGATGTTTATTCACAACGAGCTCTTGCGCATCTGGGATCAGTTTCATCAGACTATCCTGTTTGTCACCCACGATCTCTCCGAGGCGCTGACACTCTCAGACCGGATCATCATAATGGGGACGCGTCCGGGCCGAATACTGGCGGAGTACCAGGTAAAGCTCCCTCGCCCACGGAACGTCATACGACTGCGGGAAGATGAGGCTTTCCTCCGTCAATCCAAGGAGGTGTGGGATCTTCTGGCTTCCGAGCTGGAGCGGCAGGATTTACTAATGGTCAAGGGATGATGGATGGTGGAAACTCAAGAGGCTTCGTCTTTGACAAGCGGTAGCAAAGGAAAGCTCGCGCGTGTAGAAGGGCAGTCCAGCCATATTTTGAAAACGAATCTCGCGCGCGTGGCCATCGTGGTCGTGGTGTTGTTGATGTGGGAGTACTTCCCTTATGTGGAATGGCTGCGCAAGAACACCTTCTTCGACCCGTTTTACATCAGCAGTCCTTCAAGAGTAGCCCTGCGCCTTTGGGACATGACCTTTGGCTCGCTCAATGGGATGCTCTGGAAACACCTGGTGGTAACTTTGGAGGAGACGTTCGTCGGGTTGATAGTCGGCGTCGTCTCGGGGTTCCTCATAGGGGTCTGGCTTAGCCAAAACCGCGTTCTCGCCAACGTCTTCGAGCCCTTCATCCTGGCGGTCAACTCCCTCCCACGCCTGGTAATGATACCCCTGGTCACCATCGTCTTCGGCTTCGGTTTCAGCTCTAAGGTGGTGATGGTGTGGTTAATGGTGTTCTTCCTCGTGTTTTTCAATACTTTTCAAGGCGGGCGAAGCATCGAGAGACACTACGTCGACTCCTGTCGCATACTTGGAGCCTCGGATTTGCAACTCATGAAGACGCTGATAATCCCGAATGCGCTGGCCTGGGCCTTCGCCTCTTTGCCCAACGCCGTCAGTTTCGCCTTGATATCCGCGGTCCTTGCCGAATACATCGGGGGCAATGTGGGTATCGGCTATATGATCATTATTGCGCTTTCGTCGCTGGATTCGACGAATCTCATGGTAACTATGGTGGTGCTAGGTATTTGCGGCGTGGCGCTATCACAGGCTGCTCGCGTGATCGAACGACGACTACTGTCGTGGCGACCCGAACATCGAACAATGGCTTAGTTAGAAGGAGAAATGAAATAGAATGGACGAGCAATTGGCCAAAGGTGCTCAAATCATCCTCAATTCGTGCATGGGCTTGAGGCCCGGCGAGCGGCTCGCGGTTATCTGTGATCCCGAAAAAGGCGAAACGGGTCGAGCGCTGGCCTCCGCCGCGCAGAAGCAGGGAGCCCAGGCCATTCTTCTTGAGGGTTACTATACCTTCGACAGGCTGGAAGATGCGCTTCCGGCTATGGTGGAAGCCGTCGCGTCAAGTGACGTTATCATCTACCTGGTGTCCTACGCGCGGACACAGTTCCTGGGGCACACAGATCTCCGAAGGAACGCTTCCGCTCGAGGGGCGCGGCAGGCGTTCATTACCGTGGATATCCGGGGGCTGAGTGAGGATATGTTGGAAGAGTGCCGAAGGAACACCTTGAGGGTTGGCGACATGCTCACGTGTACCAAAGTAGCTCGCGTGACTTCGGAAATAGGGACTGACGTCACGATGCGCCTCAGCGGAAAGAAAGCCTTGTGCCTCACTCACGTGTTGCGCGAGCCAGGGGATTGGGGCGCTCTTCCAACGTTTGTCGAGGCGGCCATAGGTGTTGCCGAAGGATCGGCCGAGGGCGTCGCCGTTGTCGACGGGATGATAACCGATCTCGGGCGCGTTTCGCGGCCGATCAGGGTGACGATGGCTGGGGGGATAGTGACCTGCATATCCGGTGGCCGCGAAGCCGACGAGCTCAAGCGGGTCCTGGACGAGGCGGGGGAGAACGCCTACAACGTTGCCGAGCTGGGGCTGGGCACAAACCCGTTCGCCAAGGAACGCGTCGGAGGGTTCGAGGACAAGAAGATCTTCGGAACGGCGCACTTCGGTTTGGGCGACGGTGCGACCTTCGGCAGCCTAATAAAGAGCCGCATACATCTGGACGTGCTTATGGAGAGGCCGACTATCGAACTGGATGGCAAGATTCTAATAAAGGATGGGCAGCCAGTGGGGTGAAATGAACAAGGGACAGCTTCGCCGCGCTCTCGCGGCAATCGTAGGCGACGATTTCGTCCAGGACGATCCGGCGTCGATGTGGGTGTACGCTAAAGATGCCAGCCCACTTCCTCCAGCGCTGCCCGATTTTGCGGTCTCACCTGAAATGCCAGAGCAGGTTGCCGCGGTGTTAGCTCTGGCTAACGAAACAATCACGCCGGTGTATCCCCGAAGCTCCGGATCCAATCTTTGGGGCGGCTGCGTTCCCTGCGCCGGTGGCATCGTCGTCGATCTGCGGCGTATGAATCGCGTCCTCAGCATCGACGAAGAGCTTTTCTCGTGCACCGTACAGCCGGCCATAACCTTTTCTCAATTGAACGAGGCGTTGGCTAAGCATAAAGAGGGGTTCTACAACCTGGTCTCGCCGGAGGGAGCGCTCACTGCCTGCATTGCCGGGAGCTTTCTCGCTCATGGCGATGGCATCGGCTCGGCACTTTGGGGAACCCAAGGGGATGCCATCATTGGCTGCAAGATGGTGATCCCTTCCGGTGAAATCATCGTCACCGGATCGGCGGCCAACCCGTGCGCGCAGAAGGTCGCCGGGGGAAGCGGCCAGTTCTTTCGCTACGCTTACGCTAACGACCTGACCGGCTTGTTCTGTGGCTCAGAGGGCACCCTGGGAGTGTTGGTCGAGGTGACCACCCGCATCGAGCGCACTCCCCCGCGCTACGGCTTCGCGACCCTGGATTTCGCCTCGGTGGACGACGCCTGCCAGGTGCTGTATCGCGCCCGCCAGGAAAGAATTCAAGCCAATTTCGCGGCTCTGCGCGAGAAGAAGTCGATGGAGGCGCTTCGCCCTGGAGAGTACCCTGATGCTCAGCTGGTATACATAATCGAAGGGGACGACGTGATTGTCGAGCATCAGCTGGCGCGCTTGAGAGAGCTGGCCAGGGAGTTTGGCGGAGTGGAATCCGACGCAACGAAGGCCCAGGCGTATTGGGAGAAGCGCTATTCGCTGATCCCAGGCGGCATGTACAAGCTGGGCGCTCGCGCGTTGCTGCCGCTCCATTACCCCCTGGGCCGGATGGCGTGGTACTATCATCAAATTAGGGATATTTGTGAGACGGTGATCGCGGGCAAGTACCAGCTCGCGTATTTCATCGGCGGTTTTCAGATCGGCACTGCCTTCGTTTGCTACCCGACGATCATGTTCCTCGAGCAGTATCCTGTGCAGTACCAGACCGTGATGGACTGCGCCCGTGAAGCGCAGGAGGCCCTCCTTAATCTGGGAGGCGCCCCAATCCAGATGGGGTTGCTCTGGGGTTGGTGCATGCCGCGCCTGGGGAGCCACTTCGAGTTGCTTAAACGCATCAAGAAGGCCATCGACCCGAACAACATCATGTCGCCGGGCACGGTGGGCTTCGAATTCGAGTAATAGCGCACTGGTTCTATTCACTCGTGGCAATTG
>JAMDCE010000446.1 GCA_023489135.1 Chloroflexota bacterium | reverse complement strand
CTATACGGGAATGGCGGGAGCAGTGGTGAATCGAGTGACGGAAGCTCGGAGCTACCGGAACTCCGTTGGGAGCGGGCTGCATGCGGTCCCAGCCAACGAATAGATACACCCGGATGAGGCGAGCGTCCGGCTCCAGTAGGAACGCCAAGGCGAGGATCGGCGTCGGCCCGATGGGAGCATCTCGGGCGACCCCAGCGGAAACTCGCGCACGGCCACACCAAGCGAAGCGCCCAGGTCGAGGTCCCGGTAATCCTGAACCTCCCAGCCGGCCGCTTCGAGCTGTTGGTCTATCCTTTGCCGTGCTTTTTCCTCCGGCTTCACGTCGACGCATCCTAGAGGGGAATCGAAGCACTAGACAGGGAACAGACTCGGTCACGCACCTGGCCGCGTTGCCAGACCGTCTTCGTGGGACATCGAAACGACACGTCCGAGAGAGGGAGAATACGGTAACCTTACTACTCGTTTAGACAGCGGTGAATATACGTTGCGCTGGTGTAGGTGTATAACTGAGGACGTTACAACGCCCTGGTAGTGGAGAGTCCATTTCGAAGCACTCGGTCGAGCAGTAACGAGCTGGATCGTGTCTCCGACTTTCTTATGGGGGCGCCCTGCTGGATGGCGCCCTTGGTGCACGAGTCTCAAGAGTATGGCTGTTTCCGGCATCCAACCGCGGTGGAATCTATGTTGGCCCACTACCTAATATACGGCCGTTGCTTGAGCACGTCTACCCTCCAATTCTTCAGCCGTATCCAGTGAGGAGGGATACAGGGGAAAGAGTGAGCCATCGGCGAGTTGAAAACAGAAAACACCTGGGCTTCCAGCGCATCCCGTAAAACGGGCTCTTTTAGGACGGCACGGTCGGGCTAAAGTTGACCCAAAAGGGTCACTAAAATAGGCCCAGGTGGACCTTTACAAATAGCACTTATTGTTGATAATTGTCTATGAGCCAGCGGTCGCCCATAGTTGTAGCCAGGGCAGTTGAGGCAGGTAGTATGGAATTGAGGCGAGAAATCCAGGAGGAGGTGGCAGCTGAGAAGCAGTCGAAGGATTCGCACAAGGCAAGCTAAGATGGCTAAGTAAGACTTGGTGGCTGTTTTGTATTGTCAGTGAGAGATGGCCTTAGCTCGTGCGGACGTGTTTAGCACAGAGATTGATCGAGTCCTGTAGATCCGGACTGATTAGGAGGGGCAAGATGGGGAGCAGGGGAACGAATAAATTTGATGACTATACGGTAGATCGGCAAGGCCCCGGAGGGAGCGATCGACCCTCCACCGATGGTCCCTGTGACAAGGCGATTACGGCAGTGTTAGAAGAAGTTGAGCGATGCTCTTACTTTCAGCAGTACCAAAGCCTTCCGCTAATTGGCACGCCAATCAAGCTCAAGTTCGAGAAGAGGCTAGGCGTAGCGACAGGCGCAGGAGAGTTGATCGGATACTTGCCAACTGAATTCAACTACCTAGCCGGTTGCATTAGCACTGGACGCTCTTACGAGGGTTCAGTCGTATCTACCGCAAACACACCTGTGGCTATGATTCGTGTAGACTTAGCTCCGGCATAAGCTATGAAGAAGGCTCCCAAAGTCCGGCTAGTTGGTGAAGTCTGTGTCGATGTGATGCTGGCTAAGCCTAATGAAGAGAATAGTCTGAGGCTTGGCGGTGTTATGCACGCGGCTCGTGTCCTATGGGCTTTGGACGTCAAATACGAACTCGCGTACGTGGCTCCCGACTACTTGGTGCCTCACATCGAGGACTACGCCACTAGGCACGGTAGTAGTTTAACCACCAGGATCGGCACCGTCCGCGGAGCCCCAAATGTGATACTCATAGGAGAACCAACGGAGGTAAGATCACAGCGCTATGACTTGCTCCTTAGGGGACACTACGAGTGCTCTTTCAGCGAGGATAAGATCGCCGCCCTTGCGGCCCCGACAGTCTCAGACTTAGTAGTTTTCCCAGGCAACTACGACCTAGAGCCTGTTCTTGAGGCGTGCGCGGGCAGCAACGCGAGGATACATATCGACATTTCAAACGGTGTCCACGCTCTCTCCAGCATAAGGGGGCTGGGAAGGAGATTCGATACCGTCTTTCTCTCGACATCGAGTGACCTGTTCTTGAAAGAATTCGACCGCAATTTGAATAGCCTCCGCGATAACTTACTGGGCAAGTACTGCAGCGCATTCTTGTTCAAGGAAAACCGCGGCGGTGCGAGATTCTTCCACGAGAGCTCTCCGAATGACCCGATCATGATTGAAGCACAGGTACGTCCGATAGTCCATTCCGTTGGTGTAGGCGATTGCTTTGACGTTGCCTATGTCGCAAGCTGCGAGCAGCCCGGGGATTTTACCGCGCTCACTTATGCATCGTGGCTCTCTGCCGAGTACGCCTCCACGTTGTCTCCGGATGCCTTCAAACTTGGGTGCCAGCGGACACTCGCAATTCCTCCGGAGCAGATCATTCACTTGAGAGGCATATCCCTGCCCTGGGAGGTTCGCCAATCAAAACCAATCTATGTCGCCGCACCGGACTTTAGTTATGTTGACAAGGCACCGATTAATTACATCGTCGAGTGTTTGCGATATCACAACTTCTGCCCGCGTTTGCCTGTGAGGGAACACGGAGAAATGGAAGAAGATGCGTCTCCAGAGCGTAAGGGCAAGTTATTCGAGGCGGACATGCGGCTTCTGAGAGATTGCAGAATGGTTCTGGGAGTAATGATAGGAAACGACCCTGGAACCCTCATCGAACTAGGATTGGGAGCTGGGCTCGGGCTGCCCGTTGTCGTGTACGATCCG
Organism: Chloroflexota bacterium; assembly: GCA_023489135.1. The sequence continues at coordinate 1,850 of JAMDCE010000446.1, read as the reverse complement.
CTCGATACGGCGAGAAACTTGATGCTAACGGAGTTGCCTGATCTCGTGTCATCCAACGCGGACAATATCCTGGCTAAGGTTTTTGAGATAATGGCGAGAGGGAAAGATGAGGAAGGCTCCCGAGATTGAAAGTGTGTTGCTGGCGTCTGGAGGGCTTGATTCGACAACACTTGCATACTGGCTCTTGAGCAAGAACGTTGACTTCTGCCCGGTATTCATTGATTACGGTCAACACTGTACCGAGACCGAGCTAAGCACATTGCTCCGAGTGCTGCCCGAGCACTACAGAGATCAAGTAGAGGTCATCGATGTTGCCGGCATATATCGAGGGTGCTCCTCCAGGCTGATAGACGAGGCAGACCTCTGGACAGAAAGTGTCACCTACAAGGACTTATATCTCCCGTACCGAAACTTACTCTTGCTAACAGTTGGAGCAGCGTTTGCACAAGCAAGAGGATACTCGTACTTGTACTCGGCCTTCATCAATAGCAACCACGCGCAGGAGATTGATTGCTCCGCTCAGTTCTTTGACATGTTGGCCGTGATGCTCGCTGATTATGGAACTGTCCACCTGAAAATGCCCTTCCGCGACTTCTCCAAGTTCGAGGTGGCGAAGCTAGGTGTCTCACTTGGCGCACCAATCGGACACACGTTCTCCTGCCAAGTCTCATCCGTTATACCTTGCGGCGCCTGTCCCAACTGCGTTGATAGGCTAGAAGCGCTCCGCCAACTCGGATCACAATAGCCATAACTGCTATACTGGAGTTTGCCTGTGGATTGCCTAGACAGCGCTCGGAATCTAGCGGATTACATTGCCTCATTGGAAGGTTTCACATTGGTGGACGGATACCACTTCGGCTACAACCATATGGGCGCAGTGATCACGGATGCCGTTCTGCAAGCAGGGGTAAAATATCGGACAGTGGTAGAGCCTCGCGTTGGCCACGTGCTTGAGCGGTATCCAGAAGCAGGAACAACCTCAAAGTTCCTCGCCATCCTACAGGCGATAGGTGTTAACATCGTGATCAACTGGTCTCATCCTGAGAAACCCCGACGACTCCTCGAATTGACGAACTTCCTTGCTAAGGCTGATGTCGAGACGGTAGGTGACCTGAGGGATTGGCTAACTCAACCAGAGAATTGTGGTTTGCTTCTGCAGATCAAAGGGATCGGGCCAAAGACAGTCGATTATATGAAGAACCTCGTTAACGTTCCTACTGTTGCTGTTGACCGGCACATCCGCAGGTTTGTCGAGGCAGCAGGGATAGCCACTGGCGGCTATACTGAAGTCCAACTTGTGGTCGAGTTTGCTGCAGACCTTCTAAACGTTTCCCGCCCCGGTCTTGATCATTCAATCTGGTGCTTCTCCGCAGACAAGAACAAATCGGTGCAAGGATGATACGTTGGCTTGTAGACCAACGCCAAGGCTCCGGGGCAGTCTCTGAAGGCATCTTCGGGAGGCATCACGAAGTAGGGTAAGGGAAAACCGTGTTTGCTTTCTGCGGGTGTCTTGAGCCGATGCATGCTGGGGCCACGAGCGGTTCCAGCATCGCCTCTGTCGGAGAAGATACCTTTCCGCATTTGCTCTTCGACGGAGCAGGAACTATGTTGCCCTCGGTTCGTCCAGCTTTTAGAGCAGCAGGGCGCGGGTTGGGCGGCCCAAAGACCCTGTCAAGACCTCCGGAAGAGGCTTAGCTTCCCGGTAGCGTGACCACAAACGTCGTCCCTCTTCCGACGCTGCTCTCGACGGTGATATCCCCTCCGTGGGAGCGGACGATCTCCCGGGCGATGGCGAGGCCCAGACCGGTGCCACTTCGAGATTCACTGCTATCGCTCGAATAGAAACGCTC
>JAMDCE010000466.1:2329-4677 GCA_023489135.1 Chloroflexota bacterium | reverse complement strand
CGCTTTTCCTGGGAGCGGAAGACGAGATTCGAACTCGCGACCCTCTCCTTGGCAAGGAGATGCTCTACCACTGAGCCACTTCCGCTTATCCATTTCGGTCAACATTATAGCCGACGGGAGTATGTTTGTCAATCTGCCTATCGCCACACCGCCTCAACTAGCGTGGCTATCCCAGCGCCGATGAAGACCACGGCGGCCCCGATTCTAATGAGCCTCTCTGGAAGGTTCTTGCCTATGATTATCCCAATGAGTATGGCGAGCCCGTCGGCGATGACCATACCGAGAGTGGAGCCAATCCAGACGGGTACGAAAGCCCGGTACTCGCTGGCCAGCGTGACCGTCGCCAACTGCGTCTTGTCACCCAGCTCGGCGAGAAAGAAAGTGAAGGCGACGGTGGCAAAGGGACCAAAGCGATCACGCTTCTCCTCTGCTCCATCGTCCAGTTTATCGCCTCGCAGAGTCCACGCCCCAAAGGCAACAAAGGCCAGGCCCGCGCCTATCTTGATCCACATCGTGGGCATCGCCAAGCCGAGCGCTTCGCCGATGGCGACCGAGCCTAGATGGACAGCGAGGGTGGCGACGAGGATGCCCGCCAGGACCGTGGGCGCTCGGAAGCGCGTGGCGAAGGCTAGGGAAACAAGCTGCGTTTTGTCGCCCATTTCGGCGACGGTGATGAAGAAAAGTGAGGCCAGAAAAGCGGTCAAGAGCAACTCTCCTTTGGCGTAATGGTGCTACCCAAAACAAAAGACCTTTGACACGTCGTCGCAGTTCTGACGAACCGAAACGCCGGGTCAAAGGTCTGGCTGGACTGGCCGATGGAACCAGTCGGCGAGACCAGGAAGGCGAACCCTCCAGCGTGTTGATCTCGCCTGCGGCCCCGCGGGACCGGCAGTTACTCCCCTTTGATATCTTTAGTTCGGCTTAATTCTACACTAAGCGCTCCGGAGAGTCAACGACTGTCCGCTTGACAAGCAATCGCCAGACATTATAATGGGCCGCGCTAGAAGGAGGTGAGTCTTATGAGCCTTCGGCGCACCATCGCCCTCTCTACCCTTGTCGCCCTCCTGGCTCTACAAGCCCTCGCGTCTTTCCCCGGATCCGTCGCCCAGGCCTACGATCCTACTCAGGATTCCTCCAACTGCACCTGGTGGATCTGGCAGAAGCGGCCTGACATTCCCGTGAACCTGGGCAACGCACTGGAGTGGGGCACTAACGCGCGAGAGCGGGGCTTCCCGACCGGCACCGCTCCGGCCCGGCGAGCCGTCGCCGTTTTCCAGCCAGGGGTTCAGGGCGCGTGGAGCACCGGTCACGTCGCTTACGTCGAGGAGGTCTACTCGGCGGAAAGTTTTCTAGTCAGTGAGCACGGCTGGGGCCCCGATCCCACCGTCACCAACTACCGGACCGCCAGCGCCGACCCAGCCATCGGTTCGGATGGCCGGCCCGATGTAGAGTTTATCTATGCGCCGGATTCCCTTCCGGACGACATTACCTACTCTGCACATGCAGCGATGCTGGGTTGGCTGGACCCGGTGAGAGGCGGAGACACCGCCGGCATCACCGGCATGGCGCTGAGCGTGGAAGCGGTGAAAATCCAGCTTGGCCCCGGTTCCGCTGGAGCACACCTGCGCTATCAGGCGCACGTGCAGAACCTGGGCTGGCTAGATTGGGTTTCGGATGGCGCGGTAGGAGGCACCACCGGACAGGCCTTGCGCATGGAGGCCATCAGAATCATCATCGACAACGCACCGCCCGACCTGCACGTGGAATACCGCGCCCACGTGGAGGGCTACGGCTGGCTCAACACCGCGCCCACGTGGAGGGCTACGGCTGGCTCAACTGGGTCCGCGATGGGGCACTGTCCGGCACCACCGGCCGCGGGCTTCGGATGGAGGCTCTGCAGGTTCGTCTGGTTCGGTAGTCAATAGTTCAACATAGCGGAGTTCTCAGCTTCCCGGCAGAAGATGAACCCGCGGACTACGCAGATTCAGTGGAACGTCCTGCGGAGCTAAGGCTGCCAGCGAGCAATGGCGCCGTCAATTCGGACACGGGTACAACCCGGTGGAGAGACGAAGCAGGCCGAGATCTCGTCGCGTGGAAATTATCCGCACCCAGCCCCGAATACCAACACTCGATACACCCGATGCTTTGGGCGCAGTGGATTTTGCAAATGCCGCCCTTTCTTCTTGTTTATCCTGAATACGCCTGCTGCCAGTTAATCTGCTCTCCTTCTTAGGATCTAACTCCTCATCACGAGCGCCGGGCTTTGTTTTAGGAACTAGCTGCTTGTATTCAATGTCCTTCCCTTCGGGCACTTGATCGTCTACTAGAGCTTGAAGGACATCTTCCGT
>JAMDCE010000466.1:1920-2319 GCA_023489135.1 Chloroflexota bacterium | reverse complement strand
GATAATTTCCACGCGACGAGATCTCGGCCTGCTTCGTCTCTCCACCGGGTTGTACCCGTGTCCGAATTGACGGCGCCAGTTAATCTGCTCTCCTTCTCTATGCGTGACTCAGCGTTCAAGCAGCCGCCAGAGCCATTGACGAACGCCGAGAGATCAAGTATGCTCTAGCACGGATGTTCGAATTGGAAGGCATTCCACTTGAAACTGCACCCTGGAGCGTGCTATGTCTCTAAAAGGCATTCCCTTGGACTCAGTCACGGAAGATGTCCTTCAAGCTCTAGTAGACGATCAAGTGCCCGAAGGGAAGGACATTGAATACAAGCAGCTAGTTCCTAAAACAAAGCCCGGCGCTCGTGATGAGGAGTTAGATCCTAAGAAGGAGTTCTGCGCCGATGTTTC
>JAMDCE010000466.1:0-1910 GCA_023489135.1 Chloroflexota bacterium | reverse complement strand
AGGGGGCGATCTGATTGTCGGCATTAGCGAGAAGGGTCGACTACCGGATAAAGTTTGCGGCATCGAAGGGGCCAACCCAGATGAGGAAAAGAGGCGTTTGGAGGGCATTCTTCGGAGTGGGATCGAGCCACGAATTCCCGGTATACACCTTCACGCCGTGCCCCTCAATAACGGGAAATTCGCGATTGTCGTTCGTGTTCCAGTGAGTTGGACATCACCCCACGCAGTAAAGGTGGGTGAGGATAGGAAGTTCTACACCCGCACCTCGGCGGGCAAGCACCTTATGGACGTTGGAGAACTCCGGGATGTTTTTGCCCGCTCGGAGTCGGTCAGTAAACGCATTAGAGATTTCCGAATCGAGCGACTCGCTAGAATTGCTGCCGGTGAGACACCAGTGCCGCTTTGCACGGTTCCGAAAATCGTCCTTCATACGGTGCCGATGGCGGTACTAGTCGAGGAAGCAAGGTTCGATGTCGCCTCACTTACTAACCCGAACGACCTGCCTCGGCCTCTGCAAGGTCTCGTGGCACCTTGGAACAGGAGATATAACTTCGACGGCTTCCTATTCTCCTCATGGTGTCCAGAGCTTGCCGCCAACGACTGCTATTTGCAGGCCTTCCGCAGCGGAATTGTCGAGGTCGTTGACGCCCTCGTTCTAGATGACGTGAAAGATAAGCAGTTCTCGTCCCGGGACTTTGAGCTCAGGGTAGTGGGGGCTTTGGAAGCATCCATATCAGCACAGGAGAGGCTCGGAGTTCAACCACCGATAGTAATTATGCTGAGTCTATTAGGGGTAGCGGGCTTCCGTATTAGGACGCTTCAGGGCCTTTTCACAGGTCCGTTCAGAGGCATTGACAGAGATGACCTGTTGGTGACGGAGACTATCCTCGACGGGTACAATTGCGATGCCCCTGAGGAAATGCGGACGACGTTTGATGTCGTATGGTATGCCTGTGCTTACGAAAGATCAGGGAACTTCGTTCGTGATAACCCGGAGGGTAAATGGAAATGGATAGTCCCGAGAGTCGTCTATTAAAAAGACGCCCATTGCGGGGTATTAGTCGCTCGCGTTGCCGCCACTGACTCCAAAACTCCGGAAACTGGGAGAAAGTGAGATGTAGAGAGAGCGAAGCTTACGGTACGGACTTCCGAGTGGTACTGGCTGATTGGAATGACGTGTGCTAAGGGCTTTGGAAAGCCTGACGGCAAATTCTCGACACAATCGAAGCGGCCACATTCTTGCCGCTAGGCGGCACAACCTGGTGGGCCGCTGTCCCAGTGGGACGGGCCAAGGCATTCACAAAGCCGACAGGCAAGAGGGTAAGACTGCTGCGTAGAGCAGACCCGGAGACATTGAAGCAACACAACCACTGAATCACGCTCGGAGTTAAGTTGCTCTAACGGCAAGGCTAGCTCGACAAATGGAATAGCCTGTTGAAGATCGCCAGTCAATCAATCACAAGGAGTGGAAACATGAGTTCAGACGTCCGGCTTACACCCGGTCAGAAGGATTTGTTCTTGGAGCTTGCTGAAGCCTTCCAGCGAGCACCAGAAGAGCATAAGGAGAAGTTCGGGGCCCAACCAATGGATGACGGCGTGGGAATCTGGCATAAAGGCTTTCAAGTGACAAAGGGGCCGGAAACAAAACGCATAACAAGTAACCCCGACGATCTGAAACGTCTTGCCCAGGTGGGTCTGATACACTACGTTGACAGAAAGAATGGGTTGTTCGTCATAACTGATCTTGGGTGGGGCTACTACGAGTATTCGAAGAATGCGTCGTAGCAAGTGTCAACACCGGTTTGTTTTTCCTCAAAATCACCGGTTTATTTTTCCCCAGTGTTGCCTTCAGACAGTTGCTCTAACTTCTGAAAGACCCCTGCTCGCCGTTTCTCCTTCAGCCGATAGCT
>JAMDCE010000318.1 GCA_023489135.1 Chloroflexota bacterium | reverse complement strand
GTCGGCTTTGACCTCGTGCGCTCGGCCTTCGGGCGACTTCACACGACCCTCCTGGTCCAGAATCTCCATCAGCCGGCTGGCGCGTGGATATCCAAGCCGCAATTCACGCTGCAGGTAGGAGATCGATTTTCTGGGTGGGAGCATGGGCTCCGTGGTAGGAGAGAAGATCGCCCTCGCATTCGAGCTGGCCGTGAAGAAGAAGCTGCCGGTGGTGACGGTGGCTACCAGCGGCGGCGCCCGCATGCAGGAAGGCATGCTATCTCTCGCGCAAATGGCAAAAACGGCAGCGGCTACCCAGCGCCTGCACGCCGCCGGTCTGCCCTACGTTTCAGTGTTGGCCAACCCCACCACCGGCGGTGTCTTTGCCAGCTTCGCCAGTCTGGGCGATATTATCATAGCCGAGCCCCGCGCCCTCATCGGCTTTGCTGGACCGCGCGTTGTGGAGCAGACCCTGGGAATCCGGCTTCCCCCCGGCTCGCATACCGCTGAGTTCCTCCTGGCGCACGGGATGATCGATAAGATCGTGGACCGGGAGCGCCTGCGCGACCTCCTCATGGTGCTCGTAAAGCTACTGATGACGCGCCAGCGCCTGGTGGCCGCCCACGGCGAGGGACAGACGCCGGCCAAGACGGAACACCCGGCGGTCTCGGCCTGGAAGACCGTGCAGCTTGCTCGCCACCAGCAGCGCCCGACCTCGTTGGACTACATCGGCCGCCTTTTCTCCAGCTTCGTCGAGTTGCACGGCGATCGGCTCTTCGGGGATGACCCCGCCATCGTGGGCGGCCTGGCCGATCTGAATGGGCAGGTCGTGGTGGTAATCGGACAGGAGCGTGGGCATGGGGAGTACAGCGCCGAGCACAACAGTGGCCGGGCGCGTCCGGAAGGATACCGCAAGGCGCTGCGGCTGATGGAGATGGCGGTTGCCTTCCATTTGCCGCTCGTCACCTTTATCGATACCCCCGGCGCCTATCCGGGTCTGGAATCGGAGGAACGTGGTCTGGCCTCGGCTCTGGCCCATTGTCTGGCGCGTCTGTCAGAGCTGCCGACGCCGGTCATTGCCGTGGTTATCGGTGAAGGAGGCAGTGGAGGGGCGCTGGCGCTCGGAGTGGCCGACCGTGTGTTGATGCTGGAGAATGCGATCTACTCGGTAATTGCACCGGAAGGTGCTGCCACTATTCTGTACCGCGATGCTTCGAAGGCGGAAGAAGTGGCGCCCGCGCTGAAGCTGACGGCGCACGACTGTCGGGAGCTGGGAGTGGTGGACCTGGTGGTGCCCGAGCCGGAAGGTGGCGCTCACCGGGACCACGACCGTGCGGCCTGGCTGCTCAAGGAGGTGCTGGTAGAACAACTCCTACAGGTGGAGAGTGAACCGGTGGCGCGACTGGTCAAGGAGCGTTACCGTAAGTACCGCCGCATGGGCGAATACGGCACCTACTTCCTCGATGCCCTTTCGCGCGAGCTGGCGCAGTTGCAAGAGAACCTCGGGCGTCGGATTGGCGGCCTGCGCGAGCGCCTGCCGCGGCGTACTGCCGAGAATGTTGAATCCGGTTCTACTCCTGATTCAACCGGCTCAATCTGAGCAAGACACGTCCCTGCTGCCTGGGCTATTGCCGCGGTTACGCCATTATCCACACTCCTGAGCAACGTCTGCTTGCCTTCTTGACAAGAAAACCTCGCATCCGCTATAATTGCCGATGTAGCGCAAGGCAGGGTAGCTCAATGGCAGAGCAGCGGACTCATAAGCCGTTGGTTATCAGTTCAACTCTGATCCCTGCCACCAGACCCGTCGGGAAACCGGCGGGTTTTTTGTTGCCGCGCGTAAGAGATCTACCCGTTGCCATGTTATAATTTAGGTAAGATGAGTAACAAATGAGCAGTACTAGAAAAGATAGGAGTGTCTGCCATGGGACCAGGGGCGGTGGAAGGGCTCGTTCGCAAGGAATTGGAACGCTACGTCTTGGGCGAATTTGGCCTCGAAGAGTTTGATCGCCGGTTTGCCAGCCTTACATTGATCGTGGAGAAGAGCTACAGCCTTGGAGCACACCTGCTCCTGCAAGCATGTATGGAGCACATGGGAGAGTTCGCGGCGGGCCGACTCACCGAACCGGAGCTACGCCGCGCCTTGAGGCGGGCCATCGAAAAGGCCTCGTATCCAGTCCCTTCGGAAGACCACCCTCTCCCCGAATGGGAATCGCACTACGCCGAAGATGAAGGCGCGCACGGCGGCGCTGGCTAATAGCGTCTGAAACTCCCCCCACTTGCCTGCCTCGTTTCTCCCAACCGCCACCTCTAGCGCGGCAGCTTCCCCAGAATACCTCTGAGTAGACTTCAGGTCTGCAGTGATCTACAATAGGCACGTGGACAAGACCGGCTGACCGGTACGCCGATCCCTTTGTCGGAATGGAGCCGGCCAGGGGGTCCACAGCGACCTATTGCCTAAAGTAACGAGGAGGGAGCATCGATGAGCCAGGATCTTCGGGAGCGGACTATGGGGCCCAAAGCTGTCAGTTCCGTTGTTCCAGCGTCGGAAACCGCACGCCTGTATGAGGAGGCATGCCAGTACATCCCTGGTGGGACGTCGCGTCTCCACTACTACTTCAAGCCTTATCCCATCTACGCCCAATCGGGGGCCGGCTGCCGCCTCACCGACGTCGAAGGAGTGCAGCGGCTTGATTTCCTGAACAACATGACCTCGCTGATCCACGGCCATGCCAATCCGGCTATCAAGCAAGCATTGTTCGAGCAAATCGAGCGCGGCACCGCCTTCTCGGAGCCGGCCGAGCCGGAGTTGAAGCTGGCTAAGCTACTTTGCGAGCGGGTGAAAACGGTCGAGAAGGTGCACTTCCGGAACTCCGGCACCGAAGCAGTAATGATGTCTATCAAGCTGGCTCGGGCCTTCACGGGGCGGAGCAAGATCGCCAAGTTCGAAGGCTTCTACCACGGCTACTATGACTATGGGCAGGTGAGCTATGCCACGACGCCTGCCAACTGGGGCCCGGCCGAGGCACCGGCCAGCGTGGCCAGCTCGGGCGGCCTGGCTGATTCGGTCGAGAAGGACGTGCTGGTGTTGCCCTTCAACAACCGGGATGCGGTGGAGAGGCTTCTGTCTCAGCATGGCTCATCCCTGGCGGCGGTCATCGTCGACCCGCTTTCGAACCGGGCGGGCTTCCCGATGCCCGCACCGGGCTTTCTCGATTTCTTGCGCGCCATCACCCGATCTTACGGTATTGTGCTGATTTACGACGAGGTCATCAGTTTTCGTGTGGCCTACAGTGGGGCACAGGGCAAGTACGGTGGCGACCCGGACCTTACCGTCTTTGGCAAGATTATGGGAGGCGGCCTGCCTATCGGCGCCATTGGGGGCCGAAACGAAGTCATGGGGCTTTTCGATCCCACCAAGGGAGCGAAAGTAATCTCAGGTGGCACGTTTAGCGGCAATCCGCTGTCGGCGGTCGCCGGATACGCCGCCATGGAGCAGATGACACCCGAAGCCTACGAGCGCCTTGATGTGCTCGGTGAACGGCTGCGCAAGGAGGCGAATGCTGCCTGCCGAGCCGCGGGACAGCCCTTCCAGTTTACCGGCGACGGTTCTCTGTTCCGGATCATTCCCACTGCGGAGCCGGTGGTGGATTACCGCAGTTGGGTGAAGACGGCCGCGCCGGCGGCACTAGCCGGCCAGCTTCACCGCAACCTGCTGGACGAGGGTGTCATCGTCTCTCGGGATGGTCTGGCCTGTCTGTCGACCCCCATGGGCGAGGCGGAGGTCGACGCCTTCGTCGCGGCTCTGGAGCGGGCGCTGGCCAAACTAGGCAAGTAAAGAGGGACAGGGGTCGGGAAGGAGTGTTGATGAAAGCTGTAGCCAAGACAGAACCCGGCCGGGGTGCCAGGCTAGTCGACGTCGACGTTCCGCGCCCGGGCCCGCGGGAGGTTCTGCTCAAGATCAAAGTGGCGGCCATCTGCGGGTCAGACGTGCACGTCTGGGAATGGGTTCCTCAGGTTGCCAGCTCTAGCTTGAAGCTACCCCTCACCATGGGCCACGAGTACTGCGCGACGGTGGAGGAAGCCGGACCGGAGGTCACGCGGGTCAAGGTGGGGGATCGGGTGGCGGGAGAAACCCATTTCCCCTGTGGCGTTTGCTACCAGTGTCGTACGGGCAAGCAGCACATCTGCCGGAACGTCAAGATCGTCGGGCGCCAGATCAATGGCTGCCTGGCCGAATACGCAGTAGTTCCGGAGATCTGTGTAAGTCGGGTTCCGGACGACGTCAACGACGACGTGGCGGCCGTGATGGAACCCCTGGCCTGTGGCGTCCGTCCTATGTTGGAGACCGAGGTGGGTGGCAATACCGTGGCCGTCCTCGGCTGCGGGCCGATCGGTCTCTTCGCCATTGGCGGCGCCCGTGCCCTGGGAGCATCGGAGGTCTTCGCTACCAACCGCAGCGAGCTCCGACTTTCTCTGGCCAGAAAGATGGGTGCTACGGCCCTTATTAATCCGGCTCACGACGACGTAGTGAAGAAGGTGCTGGAGCGCACGGATGGCGATGGGGTGGACGTGGTCATGGAATCCTCGGGCAGCCCTCAGGCTCTCAAGCAGGGCTTCCAGGTGCTCAAGAAGGGCGGCACCATGCTCGTGGTAGTCATACCGCC
>JAMDCE010000341.1 GCA_023489135.1 Chloroflexota bacterium | reverse complement strand
ATCGCTCGGGAAGAAGAGGACGGGACTAGCAACACGTTGTACGGGAGGTGTCCCAGTGGACTTAGCGATACCTGATGACATAATTTCTCTGCGAGCATCGCTCGGGCATTTCGTGGAGGAGGAATTGATACCCTTGGAGCCAAAACTCCAAGATTTGGAAGAACCGGATCCGGAGGAGAGAAGTCGACTCGTAGCAAAGGTAAAGGCGCAAGGTCTGTGGGCACTGGACATGCCGACGAAATACGGAGGGGGCGGTGTAAACACGGTGGGGTCCTTCCTGTTCCGGGAAGAGGCATCTAGGACTTATGTGCCTTCCGCTTTGAGCAGCATTTCCCTTTTCGGTCTTGACCAGCACCCCATTGTGAGACACTGTAGCGAAGCGCAAATAGACGAGTTTCTAGCCCCCGTAGTACGGGGCGAAAAGAGGACAGCATATCTTCTTACCGGACCGGCTGGAGGCTCCGACCTCTCCAACATCTCCACCAGCGCCACTAGGCAAGACGGGCGCTGGATCCTGAGCGGCCAAAACGTGTTTGCTACTGATGCCAATAAGGCTGATTTCGTTCAGGTGTTCGCGACAACGGATAAAGATGCGGGCATAGAGAAGGCCATTACCTGTTTTTTGGTGGACACTAGCTCACCTGGTTTCCGGGTGGAGAGGGTGGCTCAAATGCTCTTGCCCAACAACGCCTGCGAAGTGATTCTTGAAGAGTGCGAGGTACCGGAAGACCGAGTTCTTGGCGGGCTGGGCCAAGGATCTGCCCTGTCTCAAGAGCTTTTGACTGTTTACGGGGCACGTTGCGGACCGGTTTCATTGGGGATCGGACGGCGATGCCAAGAGATGGCCATGGCGTTCGCCAAACGCAGGATGAGCTTCGGTGAACGAATTGGCAACCGGCAATCAATTCAACTTATGCTGGCCGACTCTGCCATAGAAATGCACGCTGCACGAGTCCTGACCTATGAATGCGCTGGCAAGATGGATCGCGGAGAGGACGTGCGTAAAGAGGCTTCGATAGTCAAGTTCTTCAGCACGGAGATGGTTGGGCGGGTAGTAGACAGGGCAGTTCAAATCCATGGGTCCTTAGGTTTGTCCAAGGACTTGCCACTCGAGAGGTTCTATCGAGACGTTCGCGCTCTGAGGATTGCGCATGGCGGCAATGAGATTCACCGCAAATTGGTGGCTGAAGATATTTTAGGGTTATAGAGCTCTCAGTTAGCGAGCAATAAAGGAAAGGATTAAGTCTATGGACTTTGCATTGCCTCGTCACCACCAGTTGATCCAGAGGACAGTGCGACGCTTCGTTAATGAGGAACTAATACCTTACGAGCGCGAGAAATGGGCAGAGTCCGAGCCGTTGCCTGCGGCGGAGGACAAGCGCCTGAGAGACAAGGTAAAAGCTTTGGGGCTCTACGCCTGTGCCGTGCCCAAGATCTATGGTGGAGCCGGGTTGGGGATTTTGGGATGGGTTATCGTAAGGGAAGAAATCTCAAAGTGTGCGGTCGGTGATATCCGCAACGAGCGAGGCTTTGGCGGCAACCCGTGGCCAATTCTATATGAGTGCAACGACGAGCAGAAGAAGCGCTACCTCTTACCCATAGTAAGGGGCGAGAAGCTAAGCTTCTTCGGTATGACCGAACCCAACGCCGGGAACGATGCATCATCCATACTGACCACTGCGGTCAGAGATGGGGATGACTGGGTCATTAATGGTACCAAGATGTTCATCGGTGGCGTGCAAAGGACCGATTTCGGGATTATCTTCGCGATGACTGACAAGCAAAAAGGCATCAGGGGAGGCCTGACTGCTTTCGTCGTCGAGCGAGACACGCCAGGGTTTCAGGTCGTTCGAGAAATACCTACCATGGGCGCCGCGGTGCCTTCGGAGCTGTCTTTGGTGAATTGCCGGGTCCCTTCTAGTCAGGTCATCGGAGAGGTGGGCCAGGCTTTCATCTCCGCCCAAAAGAACCTTTCCATCACGCGAATCATGCATGCTCCAATGTGCCTGGGCGCCTCTCAGCGGGGGCTGGACATGACCATTGAATACGCAAAACAAAGGGTGACCTTCGGCCAGCCCATTGCCAAACGGCAGGCTGTCCAATGGATGCTGGCAGATTCATACGCCGAAATCCAGGCCTGCAGGTTAATGGCCTACCAAGCCGCCTGGAAGATCGACCAGGGAGAAGACCCACGCTACGAAGCCCCTCTGATCAAGACGTTCGGTGATGAGCTGGCCAGCCGGGTGTTGGACAAGTGCATACAGATCCACGGTGCGGCGGGGGTTTCCAGGGATCTGCCTTTGGAGCGCCTGTATCGCGACGCCCGAAGCCTTCGGATAACAGAAGCGGGATCCGAGGTGCAGCGTTGGGTCATAGCCCGGAACCTTCTCCACGACTAGCGGGACCGAGAAATTACGGGAGATCAGCACGAGATGGAATTCGGCAGACCTGAGGGGGGTCATATGCACGAGACCGAGACTACAGAAGCGGTAGACATTCTCTTTCATCCGAAATCAGTGGCTGTCATAGGGGCTAGCCAGAGGAAAGGTGCCCTCGGAGAAAGGCTGGTCCGCTATCTGCTGAAGCACGGCTATAAAGGGAAAGTATTCCCGGTGAATCCCCGATACGATTCACTGATGGAATTGCCCTGCTTTCCCAGTCTTAGCGAGATACCAGAGCCAGTTGACTTGGCACTCATTGCGCTGCCGGCCGAACAAGTTTTGGCCACAATTGAACAATGTGTCGATAAACATGTGAAGGTAGCTACCATATTCGCTGGTGGGTTTGCGGAAAGCGGTCCGGAGGGGAGGGAGCTCCAAGAGAAGGTAAAGGATATTGCCCGAAAGGGACATATCCGGATCTGCGGCCCGAACACTGTTGGGACCTTCAATATCAAGGACGGGATAGCAGCGAGTTTTAGCCAGGTTCTGGAAGGAAGAGGGTTCGCTCCAGGAAATATAGGTATTGTTGCCCAAAGTGGGGGACTTGCTGGTTCGCTGCTCGACCGGGCGCACGAGAAGGGGCTGGGCGTCAACTATGTTGCGTCCTGCGGCAATGAGGTTGACCTGGAATCGAGTGACTACATTTCGTACATGTTAGACGACCCTGATACCAGAGTCATCATGGCCTTCATAGAGGGGTTCAGAAACGGACCTAAGTTTGCCGACGTTGCCACGAAGGCCCTCGGCTTAGGAAAGCCGCTGGTGATTTTGAAGGTTGGCCGTACTGAAAGAGGCAAAAAGGCTGCCGCCTCACACACTGGGTCGTTGACTGGATCGGATGCGGTTTATTCCTCCATTTTCAAACAATTGGGCATCATAAGAGTCGAGGATATTGATCAGTTAGTTGATGCTGCCTGCTTTCTCTCTTGGCAGGAACTGCAGCAGGGCAACAGGCTGGGGATTCTTTCTCCCTCGGGCGGAGCCGGTATTCTTATAGCCGACAAGTGTGAGCAGTATGAACTTGAACTCCCCGACCTCACGGCCGAAACGACGGAGAAACTGTCAACTCTCCTGCCTTCGTTCGGGGTAATTTCCAATCCGCTCGATCCAACTGGCCAGTCATATGCCAATCCCAATCAACTTACCGACTGCATCCAGGCGTTTGCCGAGGCAGATAACTTCGACGTGGTATTGGTTCAGGCCCCTACTATCGCAGGCGACTTCGCGGTGCATTTTGCAAACGGCATCGTTCAAGCTGCGAAGAACTGCAGGTCGCCTCTGGCTGTCCTTTGCACCGGCGGCAGTCTGTCAGCGGCTGCGGTGGAGGTCCTAAGAGCTAACAAGATCCCGTTCTTTCACTCATTCGACAGTTGTTTCAAAGCCATCGGCCTGACCGCCAGATACGTCAAGCTGAGGAATGAAAGGGCTCCCGAAGATGGAGTGCTCAAGCCGGGTGTACCTCGTGCGAAGGCTCTGCGGTCGCCTCAGCTGGTGAACCTGTTACAAACTCGTTTTGGGGCCTTAACTGAGTACGAGAGCAAGCTGGTCCTTTTGGAGCGTGGCCTACCATGCACGCGTGAAGGACTGGCTCGATCACCCGAAGAGGCAGCGTCAATTGCCAGGCAGATTGGATTTCCAGTCGCAATGAAGGTGCAGTCACCTGATATTCTCCACAAGACCGAGGCACGAGTGATCAGGCTTGGCGTTAGTAGTGAGACGGAGGTCCTCAGCCTTTTCGGAGAACTACAAGACAACGCCCGGAGGTGGGATCCAAGGGCACGCGTCGATGGGGTATTGGTCCAAGAAATGGTTGACTCAGGAGTAGAAACAATAGCTGGCATCTCAAGCGACCCGACCTTCGGCCCCGTCATACTTTTCGGTCTAGGAGGAGTCTTTGCTGAGATTCTTAAGGACGTAGCTATCAGAGTCGCACCATTGACCAGGAGGGACGCTGAGTGCATGATCAACGAGATCAAGGGCTTTCCTATTCTCCAGGGAGCGCGGGGAGGCGACAAGAGTGACGTGGATGCACTGGCAGACACGCTCATGAAGATTTCCGATTTTGCGATTGACAACCAGGGATCTGTCTCCCAGTTGGATGTTAACCCCCTTGTGGTCTTCAAATCAGGCGGCTTGGTAGGCCATTAACCTGCAGGCCTGGATTTCGGCGTATGAATCTGCCAGCATCCATTGGACAGCCTGCCGTTTGGCAA
>JAMDCE010000151.1:1169-4664 GCA_023489135.1 Chloroflexota bacterium | reverse complement strand
TGAGGTGCGCCTACCTGGCGGTGTAACGAACTTCTTCACGTGGCGAAGCAACTCCTCTATCTCAAAAGGCTTGCTCAGAAAATCCTCGATCCCAAGCTCGGCCCGAATCGCTTCTCTTGCCCCATCACCGGACATCACAATAACCGGAATTCTCTCGGTCTCTTCACCTTCTCTTAGCAACCGACAACAGGTCCAGCCATCCATAATAGGCATCCGAAGATCCATGAGAATAAGATTCGGCGGGCTTTTCTTAGCCAGATTCAAACCCTCTTCGCCATTGAGAGCAGTCTGAACGGCGTATCCCTCATCTTCGAGAACGGTCGTTATCAGAGTGACCAAAGGGCGGTCATCGTCGACTACCAGCACCCTTCCATTTGGAAAGATCATTCCCTGCCCCTCCTCCGTCTCGGCCGGTAGCAAGCGTTAAAGCAGCACTATCTTAGCGTATCTTAGCACAACCGGCTTGACTCTGCAAGTAACTTGCAAGGCTGTATCGTCGCGGGTATACTGGATTGTTGTAGATAGTGGGGGGGTTGAATGGGTATACAGTTCGTCATTGGCGAACTTGCTAAACGTACGGGCTATAGCCCGGCGATGATTCGCTATTTTGAAAAGGCGGGAGCAATTTCCCCATCGGCACGTAATCCAGCCGGTTATCGGATATTTGGAGTCCAGCATGTTAGAGAGCTACGGTTTGTTCGTGAAATGCAGAACCTAGGTTTCCATGCTCAGCAAATCAACAAGTTGCGTGAAATCAGACTGAGTGATCTCCCCGAGTCAGAGAAAGGGGAGAAAATACGGAAGGTCTTTGAGGATCACGTACGGTACGTGGAGCGGAAGATCGCACACTTCACGGGATTGAAGACACGGCTTGAGGCAGCCTCTCCCGACTTTGTCGACTTAGTCCTCGGATGCGACCGCGAAGCCTGAGACAAAACCAGTGTCGACCAGCCAGTCCACCAGGCTCATCATGCTCTGGCGGCATACAAGCGCTGTCACGTTATTGTTGCCTATAGCTTGCCACCCTGTGGTCGCTATCTTATAGTGACGGCGAAGGCAGTTGATCAAGCCAAGGTACAACGACAGTTTCAAAGTACCGCTCAACCTGCGGACTATCGACGACTCATTTGTGCAGATCGGCGTAGGCGTCCGCCAGGTACTTATGTTTGTTTTTCGAGACATCGCCCGGTCCCTTTGATGCTCCGATCCCCACCAGCTTCCAAAGCGGATCATCGGCGCTGGTTGGCCGTCCTCTGGGGATACGCTTCTTCAGGGGCCTTAGCGGGCGCACGATTGCCACATCCTCACCCCCCTTGCTCAACACCAGAGGTTGGTCGGCGCTCTGCGCTTCCTCAACGATCTGCAAGAGTTCTAGTTTATGGGTGATATCGACGTGTCTGAGTTCCTTTGCCATTTCCATTCACCCCCCTTGTAGGACAAGGAGAGTATAGCACATGATAAGCAAGTAATCAAGGAACCAGGCGTTCGAGGCCTGAAAATCGGCCGGGGTCTTGGAGAATAAGAAATCTTTTCATCCGGTCCGGGTCAGCCACCCCTGGTTGGAGCCCCTGGCAGCGAAGTGTGGACGTTCAAGGCGGTGGGCAAGGGAAACACGACCATCGTGATGAAGTATGTCCGGCCGTGGGAGAAAGGCGGCAGCCCGGCTCAAACGAGAACGTTTGATATCACCGTGTCTACAACGTGAAATAAAACGTCGCGCCCTTTTCCACTTTCCCCTCGGCCCAGACCCGCCCTCCGTGCCGGCTGATGATGCGCTGCACCGTCGCCAGCCCGATCCCACTGCCGGGAAACTCTCTCTCCCCGTGCAACCGCTGAAAGGCGCCGAATAGCTTGTCGGCGTAGGCCGCGTCGAAGCCGGCCCCGTCGTCGCGGACGTAGTAGACCGTCCTGCCCTCTCGCCCGGTGGCACCGAACTCTATCCTTGCCTGCGCATGCCTCGACGTGAACTTCCAGGCGTTGCCTAATACTACTTTGGCGCGATAATTGCTGCTCCTGGTTGGCAGGAGGCCAGCAATGCAAATTATCATTGGTGAGATTGACAGCAGCGTGATACGAGACTTCGTTGAGCAATTCAGACCGGTGTTCCCGCGTGCGCGGGGCGTGGACAACTGTACCCACTACATGCTTGGGCTGATCTCGGACTTGCCGCGCAAGAACGCCGAGCGGATGGCCGAGGTCATTCCCGATGCCACCCTGGAGCAGATGCAGAACTTCTTGGTTGACTGCCCCTGGGACGGAGACAGCTTGAACTCTCAGCGCGTTGACTTGATGGTGAAACGCGGCTTCATTGATGCCCAGCTTGGCGTGCTCTGCTTTGATGATACTGGTATGCCCAAACAAGGAAAGCATTCGGTCGGAGTCCAGCGGCAGTATTGTGGCGAACTTGGCAAGACGGCTAACTGTCAGGTGGTAGTCACTGCTCACTACGCTGCCCCTCATTACCACTGGCCAGTGGGCACCCGCTTGTATCTGCCGGAATCGTGGACCAAGGACCCCGAGCGGTGTAAGGCGGCCCGTGTGCCAAAAGACGTCTCGTTTGCCACTAAGCCAAGCTTGGCCCTGGGTCTGCTCGACCAAGCCCGTGCGGCCCAGGTCCTGCATGCCGTAGTCACCTTCGACAGCGGGTACGGGGACGTGCCGGACTTCTTGGCTGGCTTGGAGGAGCGCCAAGAATCCTACATTGGTCAGGTAGGCAAGGCCTTTGGAGTTCGGCTGCCCAACGAGGTAGTGGTCGCAGCGGTGCAACCTATTCCTCCGGCAAAGTGGCCAGGACGGAAGCGTAAGGATGGTACAGTGCCGGACGGTCCGCCCCCTCGTTACCTGGCCGACCCCGCAAGCACCCGCATCCAGTGCAGGTGGCGCCGTTGCACACCGCACAATCCCTGACCAACGCCATCCCACTGAACCAATGGGAAACAGTGACGGTCATTGATCGAGATGAGAATCCTATCCAGCGCCTGGCGTGTCGCATTCGGGTGCATCGAGCAGTTGATGTCACGACGGGGCCAGAGGGTTGGCTGATTGGTGAGCGACCGCTGTCGGGCGAGGAGGACGACGCGAAGTGGTACTTTACCTGGCACTTGGACCAGTACGGACTGCCTGCTCAGTTGCAGTTTGCCCACCGGCGCTGGACGATTGAGCGCTTTCACGAAGATGCTAAGCAAGTGCTGGGGATGGGAGACTACCAGGGTCGTTTCTGGCCCGGGCTGCATCGGCACCTGGCTCTCGTCTGTTTGACCTGGTCGTGCGCTCTGTTGAACGCCGTGCAGGCTGATCCTGCAGCGGCGGTTTTCCCCCCTCACGGTCAATCTGTTGGAAGCGCGTCGGGAATTGTTGGCCCAGTTAGTGATCACCGTTCATTGTCCATTCTGTAAATCGACTGTGACAGTACCTACGCTGGCCGGCACACGATATCGAGCTAGGGCGCCTGCATGAAGACGCCAAAGTAGTACTAATACCATCGAGCAAAGTCAT
>JAMDCE010000151.1:0-1159 GCA_023489135.1 Chloroflexota bacterium | reverse complement strand
CCTTCTGATTCCGCACTAAGTATGTAGCATAATGTTCATTTCAGGCTGCCGCCCATTCCAAAGCCTGATCTGGTGTCATTTGCTTGAAGAACTCATTCACGGAGTCGAGCAACAATTGCATCGAACCGTAGAGCCGGTTGGCCGCAATCTTGTTCTTCATTCGGAGCCAAATCTGCTCCACGGGATTTAGGTGCGAGCAGTACTTTGGCAGGTAGAGTAGCTTCAGGCGAGAGTGTGCCTCCAGCCATTCCGAAACTGCTCCTGCCGTATGGCTGCTGTAATTGTCCACGATCAGGACGACTACTTCTGTCGGATACACGCTCAGAAGATGATCGAGGAAGAAAACGAAATCCTCCTTCTTCATCTGGCGACGTGGCACGTAGGTCCATTGACCTGTGCGGATGTTCAATGCGCCGAACAGGGCGCGCCAATCATTGCTGCCGGGAGTAGGCACTCGTATCTGTTGACCTACCCAGTGCCACATCGCCCGAATCAGAGGTAGCAGTTGTACGCGACACTCGTCAGCATACAGGATTACAGCCTCTGGCCCCGCTTCGATCACAGTCTGAGCGATGAGCCACTGCTTCCGCGCCTTCTCGGGGTCAGTTTTGTTGGGCATCGCCAGGCGCGGCCGACCCCAACGCAGATCGAGTCCCTTGAACACTCCACGAATGCTACTCGGGCTAAGCTCAACCCCAAGCTTGCCCACCAAAGCCAAGACCATCATCGCCACGGTCCAGAACGTTGCCACATAGCCTTCCCGCTGGGGATCGTCACAAATGATCTCGGCGGTAGTCTCGACTACTTCCTTCGTCACCTTTCGAGGCCGACCGCTGCGCGGCTCATCATAGAGGCCAGCTGGGCCTTCCCGGTTGAATCGCCCAATCCAGAAGACAACAGTCACGGTGGTGGTTTCAAGGATCCTGGCGATCTCGGTGTACATCCGCCTCTGGGCGGCGAGCAGGACTATCTGAGCCCTCTGGCTCACTCGACCAATTTCCTGGCGCGTCATCCTTTTCAGTTCCCTGGTCTCCCCATCTGTCGGCTGTCGCAGTAGCATACGGACTACCTCCTGCATTTGTCGACAGATTGGCTGCAAGATTCTTGCCACTACTTACTTAGTCATATTATTGGCGTTCTTGAGGAAGAATCTGAGATC
>JAMDCE010000472.1 GCA_023489135.1 Chloroflexota bacterium | reverse complement strand
AAAAGATCGCCGGATATATGTTAAGGGATCCCCAGATAAGGCCTTAGCAATCAGCGCGGTGGCCGGCGCAGCTCACTTCACCCCGCTAGGCGGAGAGGCGGGGCCAATCCTCGGTAGAGGGTATTGGGATTCTCAATGTGATATCCCCGACGAGCAGTGCAACGGCAACATGTGCGCTGCCTATTCCTTCGCGGCCGACGCTGTGGAAGTGGAAGTGGACGCGGAAACGGGGAAGATAGAGATCCTGACTCACTCAGCCGCACACGACGTCGGGCGAGCGTTGAACCCCGCGATTTGCGAGGGTCAAGTATCCGGAGGGCTAGGTCAAGCGATTGGATACGGACTTTATGAGGAAATGGTTTACGAACCAGGAACAGGTCGGCTGCTCAACTCGACTTATCTGGACTACAAAATCCCAACGGCTCTGGATGTGCCTGACGCCAAAGTGAAGCTGTGGGAGGAGTTGGACACAAATCCTCACAACTTCCTAGGAGTCAAGGGAATAGGAGAGGCTTCGATGAACTGCGAGGCCTCGGCCATCGCCAGCGCCGTCTATGAAGCGGTGGGAGTGAGAATCGCCAGTCTACCGGTGACAGCGGAGAAGGTGTACAAAGCCCTGAAAGAGAAGGGCAAGTAATCAAACGGTATCCGGGCGACCATCTTTTAGTTTAGGAGGTTGACCTGAATGCAGGTACCCGAAGAGATCAGGATGCTGGAGAAAATGGAAGCGGACCGCTTCTTTGCCACGGTAGACCAATGTATCAGGCTGTTCGGCGTCGAGCATATGCACAAGAGAGATTTCTTCTTTGGTCAAGCGGTGTCTCGCATCGCCATCAACACGCCCATCGACTGGAGCGAATTGCACCGGCTCATCGAGAACGTCAGGCGCTATGCCGATTGGTATCCTGCCTTCAGTTCTTCCGCCGATCACTTTGCCCGCTTGGCCTCTGCGGCTGAGGCCAAGGAGAGGTTTGTAACGGCTGGCCAGCATTACCTGCGCGCCTCCCTCCTGTACCATTACGCCATCTTGTACCTTCGAGAAAATGACCCGGACCGAGCGGAGGGCTTGGCCAGGAAAGTGGACCTCTATGTCAAGGGTTCCAGATACTACGACCCTCCGGCTGAACCCGTCAAGATACCCTATGACAATGTGATGATTCCGTGCTACTTCCGTTTGCCCTACAACGTGGAGAAGGCTCCCGGCCTTGTCATGATCGACGGGGCCAACTCCACCAAGGAGGAGTTCCACAACTGGAGTACCGAGTTTCTCAGGAGGGGAGTGGCCACGCTGACCTTTGATGGTCCAGGTCAGGGAGAAATGGCCGTCAAGCATGGCGGACCTGAAATGGAGTTCAGGAAGTATCACGAAGTGGTGGGAGCTCTGATCGATTACGTTCAGGGAAGGCCTGAGATCGACCCGAATAGAATTGGCCTCTTCGGACAAAGCTGCGGAGGATGGCTGGGAGTCTGGACCGCCGCCCACGAACCGAGATCTAAGTGCCTGTTATCGATGGGCGGATTCTACGATTTCAGGAGATTTCCTCACATTCCATTGGCTGTCCAGGAGGAAGTGAGCGCGCTGTTCGGGATTCATTCCGTAACCGAGGGGTGGGCTTACTTACAAGACAACGGCAATCTTAAAGGTGTGGCTTCCAAAATAAAATGCCCGACGCTTATTCTTCACGGGGCTCAAGACGATCTCAACTCCACCCAAGAACTGCAGGAACTAGCTGACGAAATAGGTCCTCACGCTGAACTACGGGTATGGAATGATGGTAATCACGGAGTGACCAATCGCAACCTTGAAGTTGCGCCGATGATGGCCGATTGGGTCGCGGAGAAACTTCGTTAGAGTCAGCTAGCCTTTCAATCTTGCCCATCTCATTTCAGGAGCCGACCAGATAGGTCGACTCCTGCAGAAGATGGACCCAAGAACCCGGGAGCGACGCACCGACGTCCTCAGTCATCGTCGGTTTGGCCCCTAGCTACTTGCGCATCTTCTTCCCACTAGGGCTCTGCAGGCAGCCATGCCTGACGGGTGGAGAGTAAAGGCCCCTGATCAAACGTCGGCAATATGCACTATCAAACCGGCATTGGACCGTATGGTATAATGTGCACTTGTCAGCCAGTATTGGAGAGTAGGAATCTCTCGCTGAAAGAGAACGAGGAGGGCCGAACATAGCTATGGGTGGGTTTTCAGTGGCTGAGGATGCGCTTCAGGCCATTGCCGAGGGAAGACAGCGCTCCCAGCAGTTACTTCTATTCCAGAGCGTTCTAGGGGACGAAGTCGGATCAGCTTTCCTGGAGCTTTTGAGTAGACTGAAAGGAGGTCAGGCCTCCGAGCAGGGCGCTTTAGGTCACGCTTACGGCCGCCTGTTCTCTTTGTTAGCCGACGAGGGAGAGTTCTATTCTGAGCCATTGGTCGGGGATGCCTGGCAAAACCACCTCTTAGATCGAATCCTGGGCGACGAGAACGCCTTCAGCCGTAAGTCACAGCGCACCGCAGTTTCCGAAATGGGAACGGCGCTGTTGGAGGCGGTCCGTCAAGATCTTCGCCACCTCCAGGTGCTCTTCTATTTGAACGGTACCATTCTTGCCGAACACGCCGGTCGAATGCTAGATTCAGCCGCGAACAGGTTGGTGACCTGGGATACCTTGAGCCCGCTTTCACCTGCGGTAAACAGCGAGGAATCGCCTCACCTGCGGCTCAAAAGGACGATGGCCAGGGCAACCGACTGGGGGCTCCTCGTCGATAAGCTCGCCGATTACTACCTGGCCTCGGGCACCGGTCTTTTCGGGCGATTTAAGGCTTTTCGCTGGATCTGCACTGACGGAAAAGGCCGGCTCGAGGGAGTGGCTTCTCTCGACCCGACATTTCTGCGAGATCTGGTCGGCTACGAATCCGAGCGGCGAACCATCGTACGCAACACCGAGCAATTCTTGCGCGGATATCCCGCCAACAACGTCCTCTTGTACGGAGATCGCGGCACAGGCAAGTCGTCGACAGTCAAGGCTCTCCTCAACGACTATGCCAGTCAAGGTCTGCGACTTATTGAGGTTCCGAAGCAGCGTTTGAACGACTTTCCCCAGATTCTGGGCTTGATTCGAGACCGGCGGGAACGATTCATCCTCTTTGTCGACGACCTCTCCTTCGACGAGCATGAAACAGGGTACAAGGACCTCAAGGCCGTTCTGGAAGGAAGCCTGGAAGCGCGGCCGGCCAACGTCCTGGTGTACGCGACGTCCAACCGGCGGCACCTGGTGCAGGAGCGGCTCGGCGATCGACCGGCCTACATCGCGGACGAGGAGCCCCATGCGCGGGATACCGTCGAGGAGAAGTTATCCTTCAGTGACCGCTTTGGAATCACGGCTATCTTTTCGACTCCGGATCAAGAGCGTTTCCTAACTATTGTCAGCGCCATTGCCCAGCAGCGGAGATTGCCGATCTCCGAGGAGGAACTACGGCCGCGAGCGATTCGCTGGGCGGCGTGGCAGAATGGGCGTTCGTGCCGCTCCGCCCGGCAGTTCGTCGATTACCTCACTGGTGAGCTAGGAGTTCACTGGCCTCCAGCCTAGTCTCCTTCGATCGTGGTGTCTATCCTCCTTGATAATGCAGCATGGCGTGAGACAAAGGACTTTGGGGTTATGGGGCACGGGTTAGCGGTCAGAAGGGTTCGAAGTTCGAGCGCTTTAACGCCGGTTAACCCCTATCCCCTAATCCTTAACCCCTATCTCTCAAGCCCGCACAAGTTGTGAATTTCACCCAAGAAAGCCGTGATCGAAAGCGGCATATTTCGTGTACCTTACACGTATCATTGGCAGGCCCGCCAATGTTAGTATCTGTTCGCAGCGAGTGACCACCTAGCACGGAGGAGGAACAACAAAGATGCGAGTCGAGACAGTGATCGTCAATGGAAAGGTAGTCCGGCCGCAGGGCATCTCAGAGCAAGCTATCGCAATCGAAAAAGGAAAGATCGTCGCCATCGCCGCCGATCCATCGGACTTCGTGGCGAAACGAACCATCGACGCCACCGGTAAATATGTCTTGCCCGGATTGATCGATACCCACGTCCATATCGGCTGGCCAGACTGGCCCTTTGATGAAGCCACTGAGACCACGACGAAGGCCGCGGCAGCGGGCGGCGTAACTACGCTCATGAACTACATAATCGAACCAGAAAGCCTGGTGAAAGGAATTCTGGAAAAGAAGGAAATATACAAAAAGAATGCCTACGTCGACGCCGGCTTCCACGCCTTGATCTTCTCCGAGAAGAACATCGAGGAGATCCCTGAGATCGCCGAGCAAGGCGTGAGATCCTTCAAGTTCTTCATTCCTTACCGAGGCCCGGAAGCGGTGCCGCCTGCCGTGGGCATCGACGATGGCATTATCTACTTCGGTTTCGAGAAAATCGCCAAGTTGGCTCCACCTCGGTGGGCGCTGGTTCACGCCGAGAACATCGAGATTTTCTTCAAGTATAAAGAGAAATTCACGCGCGAAGGACGAACGGATTTTACTTGGCATGATACGCGCCCCAACTTCTCCGAGGTGGAGTCGATGAGGCGGGTCTCTTATTTTGCCAAGGTGACCGGCTGCCCGGTCTACTGCGTTCATATGAGCGTCAGAGAGGGACCCGAGGAGATCCTTCGGGCGCGAGCCGAGGGAGTGAACTT
>JAMDCE010000272.1:3062-4673 GCA_023489135.1 Chloroflexota bacterium | reverse complement strand
GCCGAGCTGCTAGCTGGTCACGCTGTGCCAGGTACTCCTCTTTTTCGATATCTCCCCAAAGATAGACCTCGCGCAAACGTTCCAGCTTGCGTTGTAGCTGTTGCCGTTCCTTACCAGGATCGTCGATTTTCTTAGCTTCACTAGCATACTGAGCTAGTGCCTTGTCTACAGCATCCTCTGGTAGCTTTAACTGCGCTAGCCATTGTTCTAGCTGCTCTTCGTAAACGGACAGGAATAGCGAACGTTGCTCACACTTAAAACCCTGACTGCGACTATAGCAGGTAACTCGTGGCTCAGAACCATGCTGAACCTGAATGCGCATCGTGCTGGGACGCGGTTCGCCCGATTGCTCACAATACCAGCAACGTAATAAGCCCGTAAGTGAATAAGTACGGCTCTTGTGATTAACACAGCGGCTGGGCATCGTGGTACGGTTCTGCTCTCTGGCTTGTTGGGCGCGAATAAATAATTCTTTGTCGATGAACACGGGATGCTTCCCTGGCAGCCAGCCGCCCTTTCCATCGGGAAGATCACCAACATAAAAATGGTTGATGAGTATTCGTCTAATTGTGTCTTTTCGAAATAGGTTGTTGCCACGGTTGCCCGTTGTGCGATAGCCTTTCTCATTCATCAGCTTCGCAATCTGAGCATCTGGTCTGCGGTCTGCGCCTTCCCCGAAAATGAGCAGCAGTCCCTCGTAGTTGGTGCTGCCGTTGGACTGTGGCCGAGTATCACGGACCGGCAGGCCATCCTCCCCCTTAGTTACTCCAAACGGCAGCAGGCCGTTATAGAGGCCCTGTAGCTTACGTTCGAGCTTTCCTTTGCGGGTCTCCTGGCTCAACTGATCAGAATACCACTGAGCCAGGGCCGCCAGCATATGCAGGAACAGTTTTCCGTGGGGCGTCGAGTAATCGATTTGTTCAGAAATGGAAATGAAAGATACGTTAGCTTTCGCTAGCCGCTCGAAGGCTTCGAGAGTGACGCGCAAGTTGCGGCTAAAGCGATCCAGTTTGTGGACGATGATGCAATCGATCTTGCCTGCTTCAGCATCAGCGAGAAGTTGTCGAAACACGGGGCGGCGACGAATATCCTCGGTGCGTGCCGATTTGCCTTCTTCAACGTACTCAGCAGCATTGGCGCCTGCATGCTCGCGGCAAGCTCGTAACTGAGCGTCAATCGAGTAACCGCTAAGTTGCTCTTCAGTGCTTACCCTGGCGTAGATGGCCGCCTTCATCCGGCGAGCTCCTGCAGCCGTCTCTTCATGGCTGTCTGACTCACTTGGAAGATTGCGCAAAGGTGTTTGATATCTGTGATCTTGGCAGATGTCTCAGCAACCCACCTATGGGGCATGAGGATGCGTGCTGCGAACCTCTCCGCCAGCCACTGGTGATATTCGTCGTCGCCCTCGATGGGGATGGCGCCACTCCTTTCAAGGATATGGAACCCCTCGTGGAAAAGGGCGAAGCGCTGCGCGCCGTTGGGAAGCTTGGAGTTGACGACGACGATCCAGCTATCCCCACTCGGCTTGACGAGGCCGCGAATCACGCCTATGTCACGCTTGGCAATGACGACCTCGCGCGACGGATCGAAGATGCTCAGCAGGGTCTCCTT
>JAMDCE010000272.1:0-3052 GCA_023489135.1 Chloroflexota bacterium | reverse complement strand
TTGACGGGCGGCTTGATTACGTTGCCAGCCTTCAGCAATGCGTTCGCCGCCTTCTCGATGCGACCCAGATCGACTAGGGCTCTCTGCGTGTAATCCACTTTCCTCCCTCCTAGCTGCAATGCGGTAGTGTGCTGAGTCGGCATTATAACATGGTTGGAGGGAAAATAGAACAGATGTTCTACGGAATCTGCCTAGAACTTTTGTGCTATACCTTTTTCAGCACCCTACCCTCGGATCGGGATAGGGCGGGGCCAAAGCAGAAGCTTGATTCTATTCGGGAACTAACTCAGTGCATTCCTTCAGTTTGGTGTCCGCTGCTTGAAGTATACTGAAGGATTCCCGTATTTGATCTTCCGCATTTGCGATAAATCCGAACTCCAGCTTAGTAGCGCCTTGCTGGTATATGTTGAATCCTTCGGTAAAACAACTATGCATCGTTCGGGCGGATCGTGGCGGGAACAAGGCAGCCATACTGAGGCTAACCTTCATTGCAGTGCGAGAGAATGTCGAAAGCTGGGCCTGCGCCCTCGCTCTGTTAGCAGCAGACTTGTCTTTAGTCAAAGATTCTGTTATTTGGTCAAGCAAAGCTCTGGCACCCTTGAATTCTTCAAGTATTGGAAGAAACTTGTCTGCGTATCTGTCAAACTCAGCCTGTTCATTGGCAGATAATTTCGGTGTTGTTGTGGTCGTTGCGTTGAGATTGGGCGTTTCCGTTGCCGTAAGCACTGAAGCTGTGTTTTCTCTCACGCCAACGGCCCGAACCGAGTTGCCCTCTTGAGAACGCTTGGCGGCCTTGAGGTCTGCGATTTCCGTAGCCTGTGCATCAAGTTGAGCCTTTAATTGTGCAGTTTGGCTAGAACACCCAAATCCTGGGGTAACAGCAAGGGCAATAGTCACCAGTAAGATTATTCTCAATGCTTGGCGCCTCCTACCAGTGTTCCGATGCGCTTCCATTCTGAACGTCACCTTCAGCTCAAGCTATTTGCGTCTCAACTACTTGTTTTAGTCCTCGACGAACTACCACCGTACCAGCTATCTTGTCGTGCCAAGCCTGGCTGTCCTTGTCCCAGATAGCCCACCAGTAGCCCAACGAGAAGAATGCAGAGCTAATAAACTTGCCGATCACCTCGCGGAAGATCATCTTCACAATTCCAGGATTACGACCGCTGACCTTGTCGACAACCCGTTCGCCTAGAATCCATTTGCCAAGCGTTAACCCTCTGCTGAGTAGCCAGAGGAATACGATGGCATAAACCAGCGTGAAGACAAGAGCCATACTTGCGCCTTCTTTAGCAGATGCCAAGCCAAAGAACAGAGCCACGATAACCCCAAGAACGATAAAGTCAACCACGGTTGCAACCCATCGACGGAACACGCCAGCCTTGCTGCCCGTTGTCGGACTGGGAACAAAGGTTTCGCACCAGATGCAAAACATCCTATCAGCCACGATTTCCTTTTTGCAGTTTGGACAGTTCATGACTCATCTCCTTCTTTCCTTTATTATTCGGCCCCATAATTAAGGCTATTGACAATCGTCCCGATCGCGCTAAGGAATTCTATATAGTAATCTCTCTCCTCCATTCTTGGAGTTGATTCAAGCGGCTCCCAATCAAATCGCTCCGTATTTAGTCTTTGCTGTAAGTCGAATGGCCCATTGACCCAAGTGCGATATCCATCAGTAAAGGCAGTGAAATTGTCGGCCTTACGCCAGACCAGGAGGCCGCCAGTTGTTTCCTGCAAAGCATCTCCGTTGGCTGGATTGTAGTGCTCGTTAACCTTGCAGTTGCCAACAATGTCAGGGATTAGATCATGGACTGTCTGAAACCCGAGGACGAAGCGGCAATTTTCAGCGTTCGCCGTTTGGCTCGCCATTTGGGATAGGAGAGCACTCCCCGCAACCGCCGCCGATAATACCAGCCTTGTTAAGCGCATTGTGGTCCTCCTTTAGAACGATTGTGCTATAATATGGCAAACAAACTAAGGAGGTACAGGACGTTACCAATCACCGACGAATTGGCTATGGAAGATCATCCGTTTGACCTTGAATGTCCTCACTGTCAGCAGATACTGGCCGATGCGATACGCAAGAGACTTGATCTCTTCCTTGAACGCATCGACCGCATTGTTGAAAGAATGAGTGCCATCGAGAACCGAATGGAGTCACTTCCCCTCCAAGATCGCTAGTCTGCGTTCAACCAAGGAAAGGCGCTCTTCCAAAGGTGCGAGGCGTTCGTCGAGAATCTTATTGACTAGACGCTCGACTATTAGTTGCTGCCTTTGTTCTTCGGGGTAGCGTCGCTCTCGCATATTCAGTTCAGACATTGTTCCTCCTTGTTCTATCCTGCTATTCCTCAGTCTCCCCTCTCCGCCTCCTCCGCTTCTCCTCCTCAGTCTCCCCTCTCCGCCTCCTCCGCTTCTCCTCCTCAGTCTCCCCTCTCCGCCTCCTCCGCTTCTCCTCCTGTTCTTCCTCAATGGAGCGGATCGCTTCGTAAGCGGAGATGAGAGCCTTTTGTAGCTTCTTGTTGCCGTGGAACTTCCTGCTGACATAGATCGAGAAGTCGGGCAGCTCCTCCGGGGCGTACTCCCCTGGCTTGCGAGGCGGAGGCAAGTAGCCCGCAGCCGCGAGCAGGTCCTGAACTGAAGTGCCGAGCACTCCTGCCAACTGCTTGATTATATCTCGGCTAGGACGCCGCCTGTCGCTTTCAATATGGCCAATGTATGACGGTGCAACATTGATAGCTTTTGCAAGATCACTTTGCGACATCGGTATGCTTTCTCTTAGTTGCTTCACCCTCTGGCCAAGCGTCATATCGCTCGGTGTCCTCCTTCGCTACTCCGAGTATTGTAGCACGAATCAAAAGAAGTTTAACAAAATTAATGGCCAAACCCCTTGACATTTTGTGCTACCATATCTATACTCTAAGTATAGAGCCAGGCGGGAGGCAAATAGTGAGCAGCATAGGACGCAAGCCAATAGCTCCAGGGGGCAGAATCAAGAAATCCATATCGCTTACGAAAGCTGACCTCTCATTGCTGGCACAATGTCTGAACT
>JAMDCE010000662.1 GCA_023489135.1 Chloroflexota bacterium | reverse complement strand
GCGACCGTTCTGGCCTGGTCTCCTAGAGAACACCTCGCTCGCCTCAATTTCTGGATTTCCCTCATCTATCTGGTTACCATCTTTGCCGGCATCACCACGGACATCCAGATGCGCTAGCAACATGGGACCCTCCTCCTTGTCTGAGTCCGCTGTCGGGTCCGAGAGTGACGACGGCCTGGCGGGCGCAGAGCCGAGCCGCACCGTGACGCCCCACTGCGGCACAAAGACCACAGAGGCAATACGAGATGGGGAGGAACGGGCGTTCGAGTCTGTGCAACGCTCGAAGACTCTAACGCTGCTAATCCCTAACCCATCACCCTCGATCTCTGCGCCCTCTGTGTCCCGGTGGCGCCCTGTTCAATCGCTCATCGCGCCGCTGGTCTCCTTAGAGTTGCGGCGCTGCGACCGAGACTTGCGGCGGAAGGGTACTTCAGGTAGAATAACGGCCGGAAGGTCAAGACTCCCGACGAATTGTGTCTAAGGTATTGGTTATGCCTCTCGACCCAGAGCTTATTCAGGAAGTCAACAGCCGCACCGAGGTGCTGAGGCCCCCGCAGCAGAAATTGGCCACTTTCGGCACTACCTCTGTGGCCTACTATCTTCTCACCGAGCCAGTGTACGCCGAGGTCATAGAAGGCGCCGAGGAAACCGTCGTGCGTCGAGGGCAGGTCAGCGCTGAGCGCCCCCAGATCGTCACCCCTTACTACCTGCTCAACCTGTTCAATGGCTTCGAGCACGGGTCGGAGTTCGCCCAGTATCTGGCGCAGGCTTACGGTGCAAACGCTCCTGGTCTCCTGTACGCCTATCGCAACGATCTTCACGAGACGACCGTAGTCTCCGATCCCCTGTCAGTTGTTGCTGGGAGAATCGTCGACGACCTGGACGACCGCGGCGACCGGCTTGCGGCGGTGATTCAGGGAGTGGATCACCTCTGGGATGTCTCGCTGATGAAGTTCATTTATGAACTCACCTCGGTATCGGTTGGTCATAACCTTAGCGAACTTGGCAACTTGGGCCTCCTCGGCGGTGACGGCCGTCTTCCTCGGGCCGCTCGGGCCAGACTTGAGGAGATGTTCAAGGCGACCGCCTCCGGTGACCTCGATCCCCGCATCCTCAAGACTGAATTGGATCGTTGGGGCGTTTTCGAAGAATACGAAGATCGGTTCCTCGATCTCTTCCGCCGACGGCGCTAACTGCTCATTTGGTCCTCCCTTGCCCAGTCTATCCTTGCCTTAGGCGTTACCCATGACATCTCGGGCCTGCTGGAGGTGGTCTCCTGCACTCCTGAATAATAGGAACATGGAGCGGGCGTCCGACCGGTGGGTTTAGTTAGGGCCCGGCTGGAATCTGTTGACACCGCGACTGCCAACGTGATAGCATTCGGTCCATCCAGCGGCATTTCCCGTGGCTTGCCAATCTCTTCGTCAACTCATCCGGGGTCGCAAACTGTTCGAACCGTCGATGGTGGAGGTCAAGGGAGAACTGGCAACCGCATAGAAGGCGTTGGGTCAGAGCACCGATGGCTAATTTCCACCACTTGACGGGACACTACCTCGCGCCCTGACCCAGTG
This sequence comes from Chloroflexota bacterium, assembly GCA_023489135.1. Next base: position 3,103 of record JAMDCE010000662.1, on the reverse strand, counting down.
AATCGGCCCTAGACCTATATCACCCGTACGCGGACCCCAGGATATCACCATAACCGCAACTCTGAATGCACGAGCGTTTGTTTCCACAAGACTAAAGGGCCGCAGGGGTAACATAACGTTGGAGGGAACAGTGGGCGCGCATCGGCTCGATCGGTGATGAACCAGCAAAAGGGGTGAAGCGATGGACGGCGGACAAACTACTGAGATCAACATTAAGACGGATCCCATCCTTTTGGAAGTGATGAGGAACTACCTCATTACCACCTGCCGGGAGATGGGGATAGCGATGATGAGAACGAGCTACTCCCCGATGTTCAATGAGGCCCTCGACTTCTGTTACCCCTGCGTCGTCTTTGATGGGAAAGGTGAGATGATTGCCCAGGCCGAGTTCTGCCCGGCCCACATCGGTGCCATCGTTCACACGGTCGAGTGGGCCGTCAAGGAAATAGACCCGGCCAACATGCGCCCCGGCGATGTCTTCCTCCACAACGACCCTTACCGTGGCGGGTGCCATTTGCCTGAGTTCATGGTGCTCAAGCCTTTTTTCCACGATGGCCGAATCGTCGCCTACTCGGCCAACGTAGCGCACATGACTGACATCGGCGGGATGGTGCCAGCCGCTTTCGGAACCACGCAGAACATCTTCCAGGAGGGCCTGAGACTGCCGCCAGTTCGGATCTACGAAAATGACAAAGAGAATGGCGACATCTTTCGAATTGTGATTTCCAACGTGAGAACTCCCCGGAACTCCTACGGCGACCTGAGGGCCATGGTCGGTTCCCTGTACCTCGCCGAGAGGCGCTTGAAGGAGTTGGTGGAGAAGCATGGTGTAGAGACCTTCGAGCAGTGCTGCGATGACATCAAAGACGTCTCAGAGGTACTCACGCGCAAAGCAATTGCGGCCATGCCAGATGGCGAGTGGAGCTTTGAGGGATATCTGGAAGATGATGGGGTCATCCCCGATCGCCCCTGGAAGATCAGAGCCACCCTGGTGGTGAGAGGAGACGAACTGATTGCCGACTACACTGGGTCCGATCCTCAGGCCGCGGGTCCTCTGAACCAGGCCTTTGGCGTGACCGCGTCGACGACTTATACCGCCGTGTTCCATATGCTCGGAGCAGATATTCCCTTCAATCACGGATGCTACCGGCCCATCGCCATTATCGCTCCACCCGGTACCGTCACCAACGTGAATTATCCGGGTTCCTGTGTGGGCGGCAATTCCGACACGTACCCGACCACCGTGGACATACTTCTGGGAGCCTTCGCTCAGCTCTCCAATGGAAGCTCGGCTGCCGATGGAGGCACGGCCGGCGTGATTGGATTCGGCGGCTATAACCCGGAGATGAAGGAGCCCTTTGCTCACCTCCATCTCGATGGAGTTGGCTGGGGCGGCCGCGACGATCACGACGGGAACGACTCCCAGATAGTTAAGAACGCTAACTGCGCCAATACGCCCGTGGAAGTCTATGAAACTCGTTATCCGATGATGATCACCGAGTACAACCTCCAGCCTGGTTCGCCCGGCGCGGGCCGACATCGAGGGGGACACGGCACTCGCCCGGCGCGGGCCGACATCGAGGGGGACACGGCACAAGGCGCGTGTGGAAGTTCCTGGCTCCCACGCTGGTCAGCGCTCACACCAACCGCTACGTCCTCAAGCCGTGGGGACTAAGAGGTGGCAAGGACGCCAGCAACAGTCAACTCAAATTCAAGCTTCATGGCTCGAGCGAATGGAAGTCCTCTAAGGAAGCCTTTGGCGCCATCTCCTTTGGTAAGTTCTCCAATCTCCAACTAGAGACAGGCGACGAGATGCTCTTCATCACGCCAGGGGGCGGCGGCTACGGCGATCCGTTCGAGCGAGATCCTCGGCTTGTCCTGGAGGACTTCGTCGAAGAGTATGTTACCGCCGGTGAGGCCGCCGAAACCTACGGTGTCATGATCGACCCGGAGAAATGTCGGCCCGCGCCGGGCGAACCAGGCCGTGGATAAGGCAGGAACTGAAGCTTTGCGCCGAAGCAGGAAAGTCGCCTAACAGAGTCAACTCAGATTCCAGCGAAGGCGCTCATTCGGCTATCTCAGAGAGATATATCCTGAAGCGAAAACGCGGCGGAGAGGAGCGACGAGTGGCAACCGCCTTCGATTTTGGCGTAACTCCGGTCATTGCCTTTTGAAAGGTGAGGATTGTAAGAATGGTAAAAGAGATTAGCAAACACCTCCTGCTGGATTTCCGTCAGATGAAGGAGTTCTGTGCGGACCCTTTCGTCCTCAAGGAGGGCCAGGGCCTGAGACTGATGGACGTGGATGGCAAGACCTACATCGACGGCATCTCGGGGATTTTCGTAGTCAATGTCGGTCACGGCAATCAGACCGTTATCGGGGCCATCAAGAACCAACTGGATCGTCTCGCCTTCGCCCCGCCTCTAAACGCCGCCAACGATATGGCTTTGCGATTGACGAACCTGCTGCTTCAAATCGCGCCGCCTGGTTTCTCTACGGTCAAACTCCTCAGCGGCGGGTCGGAAGCGACGGAAGCGGCCATTAAGATGGCCAGGCAATTCCAGCTTCAGACCGGAAATCCGAAGAAGTACAAGATCGTTGCCCGTTACCAGGGATACCACGGCGCGACCTCCCCACGGCGCGACCCTGGGTGCGTTGAGCGCCACGGGGATGTACGAGAGAAAGGTCCCGTTCGAACCCCTGGTCAGTGGCTTCGTTCACGTTGTGCCGCCCTATTGCTACCGTTGCCCGTTCGACCAGACCTATCCCTCGTGCGGCCTCACCTGCGCCAAGATCATGGACAGGACTGTCCAGTGGGAGGGAGAAGACTCAGTCGCCGCCGTTATCGTCGAGCCCGTTATGGTCTCCGGCGGCTTCCTGGTGCCACCGAAGGAATACTTACCGATGTTGAGAGAGATCTGCGACCGCCGGGGCGTGCTTCTCGTGTTTGACGAGATCATCACCGGCTTTGGCCGGCTGGGCAACATGTTTGCCGCCGAATTCTACGGTGTCGTGCCAGATATCCTCTGCCTGGGCAAAGGGATGAGCAGCGGCTATGCCCCGCTATCGGCTATCATGTGTCAGGACCGGGTCGCAAAGGCCT
>JAMDCE010000418.1 GCA_023489135.1 Chloroflexota bacterium | reverse complement strand
AGAGCAAAGAGTTTCAGGAGGCTCTCAGACTCAATCCAGACAACGTCGAAGCCCGGCGGCAACTGGAGCAGACTGGAGAATCACTGAAAGGACCGAGCTAATCCAAAGTGGGATCGCTGCAAGAGGTTCTCGCTGGATGCCATCGCTCCGCTATCGTTCCCGAGTACCGCTTTGGCGAGTTGAACGTTGCCAAGATTCCGGTAGAATGTGCCAACGGCCAGCGGGGTGCCGTACAGGGCAAGGGCCAGTCCCAGGACCGATGCGGCCGAGAGAGCCACCTTCCCCGCCCGAGACAAAGACCAGCGAATCCCTCTCGCCCTAACCGGCCTAACATCCTCGGGACGTTCCTGCGACTCTACCCCTATCCTCGTCGCCACTATGCCGCCTGCCGCCGCCCATACCAGCACCGAAGGCTTAGCCCCAAAGGCGATGGCGTCCAGCAACCCGAATATAAGGTAGGCGCTGATAAGCGCCATGAACCCGACGTAGGCCCCCTCTAGCCGCTTACCCCGGACGGATGGCAGGCCGCCTTTCCAAACATAGATCAGACTGGCGAAGAGGCCGATCCCCGCGGCCAGGCCTGGTAATCCCAGGTCCAGGGCCAGTTGGAGGAAGATGTTGTGGGCGTGGCCGAAGTTGTAGTTGGGTACCAGAAAATAGGGGTAGAGCCTTTGCGTCACCGGAACGAAAGTGTTCAGGCCAACGCCGGTGAGCGGAAAGTCCTGGATTACGTAGAAGGCTCTTTGCCAAATTTCGACCCTTCCCGCAGCGCTGCCCGTGGAGCCGAGGTAGTCCAAGCTCTCCAAAAGCCTGGTCGGGCCCGCCAGCCAAGCAAAGCCAACGGCCGCTATCGCCCCCGTGGGAAAGACCAGCCACACCCGTCGATTCCTCAGAGCGAGGACGCAGAGACTTACCACCGCCGTTGTCACGAAGGCCCAGCGCGATTGGGTGAAGACCAGAGTCGGCAGCATCATCCCCAAAGAAGCGCCAGTAACAATCCGCACCCTGCGCTCTTTGGAGAAGACCACGATCGAAAGGGCGAAGGGAATCAGCATCGCCAGCGTTCCGCCGACTTCGTTGGGGTTGAAGGCTCTTTCCAGAACGTCCGCACCGCCTCGAAACACCGCCAGTCCGCTCTGGAGAGACCACAGAGGCATCAGTTTCTCGGCGCGCGCCATGCCCAGCGCCCCCGCCACGGACACAAACACCCCTGCCGCCGATATGAGCCCGGCCAGCGCCGGTATTCGTTTTTCAAAGTGCGAGGCATTCACAATTCCGTAGAAGCAGGCCACTCCCAGCAGCAGGCCCAGTAGCTTCGGGAGGCTCAATTTGGGATCAATCGAAGTGAGCACTGACACCGGGAGCAGAAAGACGATCGCCAGGATCGGTAATTCCAAACCGGTGCGCCGGGTAACGTGCCCCGTAGCAAACCACCGCGAGAACCAGACAGCGATGATAGCCACCAAGGGAATAGCGCTGAGTGGGCTCGGAAACAGGAGCAGGGGCGCCGAAACGAGTAAAACAGCCAGTTCGTGTCGGACAAGCCGTTTTGCGACTCCCAGGAGGCTTTTGGTGACCATCAAGCTTCAATCAGAAGGCTCAGCTAACAGTTGATGCTCGAGCGCTCGGCGAACCAGGCTCAAATACTCGGCCGCGAACGCCGCCGTGATTCCCAGAACGAGTCCCAGCACCGCCGCCACAGGGATGATCAAGGCTTTGGGTGGACTGGATTTCGGCACGGCCGATTGCGCGTAGCTGGCCACCTTCACCTCCTTACCTTCCACGCCAGTTGCAATTCGAGCTTCGTCGGCCTTGTTCTCGAGGGTAGTATAGGTCTGTTTCGCCGTGTCCCTGGCCAGAGTCAAGCTGTCCCTCTTGTTCTCCTCCACTGTCACCTTCTGAATCAACTCCGTCAACTCGGGCAACCGCTGGCTCAGGGCTGCTTCAATCCTCGGCTTGTCATCGTTCAGAGATCCGGTGAGGCGGTCGAGTCTCCCCATCGCCTGCCCAACGGTCAAATTCTGCCCGCCTAGCTCTGCCACCGGAATCTGCATCTGAAGGGAGCCACTCGTGGCAGCCCGGCCGCCTAGAGCCTGTGTCTGGTAATCGGCAGTCCGGATCTCCAGCAGGTACACCCCGGTTGCATCGGATAGAGAAGCCGGTGCGGCAGCATCGCCAGACGCCTGTATCCGGCCTCTGAGCCGCGTTGCGTCCGCTACCAGAGCTTCGATGGTATTACTTGCGGAGACATAGCTATCGATCAAGTTCTGCACCGAGGCCTGTGCGGTCCGCAATGTCACCAGCGGGCTGGTCTGGTAAAACTTAGCCAAATTCTCCCCAGCCAGGCGGAACTCTTCATCGGCCTGGGTGAGCTGCTGGCTTAAGAATTTCGGGTCCCGACCCGTGGTCCCCTCCAACTCGCTAATCTGCTGCTCAAACACATCGGCCCAGGTATTGGCGATCTTGACGGCGCTCTCCTCTTTCGAAGCCAGAACAGTCAACTGCATTAGCGAGGGATCGCCGTATTGGGAGACTGTGGCCATTTTGCCCAGCGCCTCAGGGGTACGCTCGGAATCACTGAGCACAGGGCCCAAGGCGTCGATAACCTTCCGCTCCACTGCAGCGCTTTTGATCAGACCATTGTAAGCCTTGTAGGGCAGCAATAAGCTGAGATCCTGAAAACGCGAATCGAAAGTCAACTGCGAGATGGGCCTCCTGGTTAGAAGAAGAACGGTGGCTGCGTAGGCACGATCCGAACCTAGCCCCAGGAAGCTGATCAGGCTGGCAAGAATTACCACTATGACGAAGACCGCCAGCACAAGACGGAGGCGTTTGCGAAGAATAGCTAGGTAGGGATTGATCTGAAATCTATGACTCACGGCTGCGTCTCCCTTGGTCAATGCTCCGCCTGATCGTGGTTAGTGAACCAGTTCACCGTGCGCGCCAATCCATCCAGAAAACTCGTCTCGGCCTCATAGCCAAGATGTGAGCTGGCGCGAGAGATGTCCGCCAGCGATTCGCGAACATCCCCTGGTCGCAAGGGCGCAAATCGCGGCTCAATATTCGTGCCCAGAATAGAGTTGAGCGCGTTGACGAGTTCGGAGAGAGTGTAGCGCTCCCCGCAGCCGACGTTGAAGACCATGCCCGACACGCCGGGAGCTCTGGTTGCGAGGATATTGGCGCTGACGACATTATCCACATAAGTGAAATCCCTGGACTGGTAGCCATCCCCATAAACAACCGGAGATTCGCCCCTAAGCATGAGGTCGATGAATTTCGGGATTACGGCGGCGTACTCCGACTTTGGACTCTGGTGCGGCCCAAAGACGTTGAAATACCGGAGCATCACAGTTTGAAGGCCATACAGGTTATGAAAGACTCTGCAATACAATTCCTGGGCCAGCTTGCTAACGGCATACGGCGATGCTGGATCAGGGGTCATTTCTTCGTGCCGCGGTAATTTGGGAGAATTCCCATACACGGAGGAGGAACTGGCACAGACGAGCCTCTTGACACCCGCTTCTCGGGCCGCGACCAGGACGTTTAACGTGCCCCCAACGTTGATGTCGGTTGTCAGCACCGGGTTAGAAATAGATCTCGGCACCGACGGCAGCGCGGCCTGGTGAAGGACAAAGTCCACCCCATCCATCGCCTCACGGACAGTCGCCGCCTCTCGCACGTCGCCCTCTATGAAGGTTAAACGCCCGTTTAATCCAGCGAGGTTCTCCATCCGGCCGGTTATGAGATTATCAAGAGCCACTACTTCTTCGCCCTGATCCAGCAGGCTCCTGGCGATGTTTGATCCAATGAAGCCGGCCCCGCCGGTGACAAGATACCGAGCCATCCGCCCTCCAATACTCAGCTTTCCTCATTGCTTGCTCTTCGTGACGGGCGCGCTACTCGCTTCACAGGTTGTTTCCGTCTGCAGCCCGTGGTTCAAGGAACCATTGGTTCAAGCCTCGGACATGACGGAAGAACCGCGGCGGCAACGCGAGCGGCGATATGCGCCACCGCTGCCCCCTACCTTAGTTCGATCGTTGCCTGCGAAAAACGGCAATACCGGCGGGAGAAACTCGCCGAGTGAATCGAGTCATACCAGGCGGTTGAAATGTGTCCCGGGCAAGGAAGAAGTGGTGAGCGAAGAGAAGGGACACATCTGGCTGCCAGTATAGCAGCCTGTCTTCTTGCTTGTCAAGCGCACGCACTCTCATAACTCGGCTTGACAGCCCAGTTAGAATGGAACAGCCCTATCCTACCAAGACAACGGCAGGGACAGGGGCTTGGTCTATCGACCGCATTTACCGAGAATACGCTCGCCCGAGCATCACAGTCGGAGGAGGACTCTGTTACCCTTGCAAGCTCTAATCAATATCATTATCATTCTGGCCGGTCTGCTCCCTGTGGGTACTGGCGTCGACGTTTCCTTGGCGGCCCCTCGCCTTGAAAGTCGGATCGTCACGACGGGTCAGCCGGTCGACGCGTCGGTGTCATTGGGAGACCGCTTCGGCTTTATCGGCTCAGCGCACAGGCCAGACGCGCCGGAGGCCCTCTACTACTTTTACGCCCGGCAACCGGAACCGCAGCCAGCCAGTTACGTACGCATCGCCTCACCAAGAAATGGCAGAGCGAACGATCTGGATTCCCCCGATAAGGTCACCTTTGTTGCCGATCACAGCTACT
>JAMDCE010000368.1 GCA_023489135.1 Chloroflexota bacterium | reverse complement strand
AGACGGAAAGCTTGCGTGTTGCTTTGAGAGCCCTGGCGGCCAACAAGCTGCGCACGGCGCTGACGATGCTGGGCATGATCATCGGCGTAGGAGCGGTCATCGCCCTTATGTCGGTGGGCAAGGGGGCGCAGGCCATGGTCACCTCGCAGATTCAGGGAATGGGAACCAACCTGCTCTTCGTCACTCCCGGCGCTCAACAGCAAGGCGGTGTGCGCCAGCAGCAGGGAACGGCTCCCACTCTCACCCTGGAGGATGCCGACGCCATCGCCGACCCATTAAACGTCCCGGCTGCCGCGGCCGTCGCGCCGGAAGGTATGGCCTTTTCGCAGGTGATCGCCGGCCCGCAAAACACCATGACCCGCATAACCGGCGTCACCCCAACTTACGAAGACGTGCGGAACTGGCACGTGGCGGAAGGCGAATTCATCACCAAACAGTATCTCGACGCCCGGTCCAACGTGGCGGTGCTGGGCACCAACGTCGCTTCGACCCTGTTCCCGGACGCCGACCCGATCGGCCAACAAGTCAGGATCGGGCGGCTCAACTTTCGCGTGATAGGAGTGATGGAGAGCAAGGGGGCCCAGTCTATGGGCAACCAGGACGATATCGTGCTCGTGCCGCTGACCACCCAGCTCCAGAAGCTGAATCGGCAGCGCACGGCTAGAGGAGCCCCCAACGTTAACACGATATACGTCCAGGTAGCCTCCCAGTCGTTGAGGAACGATGCCGTCCAGCAGATCGGAGATCTTCTGCGCCAGAGGCACCGGGCCGTCCAGGACGACTTCACCATTCGCAGTCAAGACGATCTTCTGTCGGTGGCCAACCAGGTCACCGGCGTGATGACCCTTCTGCTCGGAGCCATTGCCGGCATATCCCTCGTGGTTGGGGGAATAGGCATCATGAACATCATGCTGGTCTCGGTCACCGAGCGCACGCGGGAGATCGGCATCCGTAAGGCCGTCGGCGCCAAGAGGAAAGACATTCTGGTCCAGTTCTTGATCGAAGCGACGGTGGTAAGCCTGTTGGGAGGTGCCCTGGGCATCCTGGTGGGGACCGGCATCTCGGAGGCGATCAGTAGGGTCAATCTGGGAGGACAACCCTTGCACACGGTGGTCTCGCCCGACGCGGTGGGACTGGCGGTGGGGGTTTCGGCAGCCATCGGTATCTTCTTCGGCATCTATCCGGCCACCAGGGCGGCCAGCCTGAACCCGATCGAAGCACTGCGCTACGAATAAGTGGAGGGGGGAGACAATGAAGATAGGCTTTAATCTGATGTTAGCGGGAACCGTGGTGGTGGGTCTGGGGATTGGCGCGGCCTTAGGGGCCTACCAGTCATCCTCCAAGTCTCCCGCTGCGCTCGCGGCAGCACCTATAAACGGGGGCTCCGGCGCAGCCTCCGGTCTATCCGGCGGGGGACCGACTTCACAGGCAGCGGGCGTCCGACCTACAATGGGCCCGGTGGAGAAAGTTGGAGACAACGAGTTCACGGTCACCGTTAGCGACTCCTCATACCCTGTGACCGTACGCACCAACGAACAGACCCAGATCAGGAAGCAAGTTGCGGGGGCACCAACCGATATTCAAAAAGGACAAAGAATCACGGTCCGTGGCCAGGCGGCCGAAGATGGGACGCTTTCCGCGGCTTCGGTGCAGATCGGCGCCGAAGGTGTCGGGGGGCAACAGGCTCAACGAGGGCAATCTCTTCAATCGGGCAGCGGCATGGCCTCACAATTCGGCCGCGGCGGAGCATCGCAGAACGGGGGAAACGGCACACCAGAGAACAGTCGCGCCGGAGCGTCACCGGGCGGGCGTAACGGCGCGTCCCAGAACGGCGCCGAGGTAGCCGTTGGCACCGTCCAGGAAGTGGCCGACAACGTGGTTACCATAACCCCAGGAGGGTCGCAAGGAGGTTCGCAGGGGCAGAACCGCTCGTCCGTGAAGGTGACTCTTTCAGACCAGACCGTGATTTTGAAGAGCGACTCGGGCAGCTTCAAGGATATAACCGAAGGAGCCTACGTCGCCGTCAACGGCCCTCGCGGCGCCGACGGGGTGGTGGTGGCCACCGGCATCCAGATTCTGCCGCAGGAAGCGTCCCATATGACAAGGGGGCAGTAGCAGGGCTATGCTTTCTCCATCCGCACTCGCCGGGGCAGGCGCGAAACCGGAGGCATCCAATACCTGGTACCAGGGCAGCAGAGAGGCTCCGTGCAAAGGTTAAGGTGGATGACTTATACTAGATAATAGCTATAGATACAGGGCATAATCGACTGTATGCTTACTTCAATAGAAAGTGCTGGCGAAAATGGATTCCAAACCGATTCTGGTGGTAGATGACGAGAAGAACATAGTTCAACTGGCCAAGCTGTATCTCAGCAACGAGGGTTACGAGGTCGAAGCGGCCTACAACGGGAAAGACGCGCTGGATAAGGCCAGCCGCATCCACCCTGCCCTGGTAGTCCTGGACCTGATGATGCCTGAGCTGGATGGCTGGGAGGTGTGCCGCCAGCTTCGCAAAAACGGCGACGTTCCGATCATTATCCTGACGGCCCGCAACGACGACGTGGATAAGATCGTCGGTCTCGAGCTGGGAGCCGACGACTACATCACCAAGCCGTTCAACCCGCGAGAGCTGGTTGCCCGCGTGAAGGCGGTGCTGCGTCGCTACCAGGTGGGAACGAAACCGCAAAGACAGGTCGTGCTCGGTAACACGGTGATTGACCTGGACCGGCGCGATGTAAGCGTCGAAGGAAACCTGGTTCAACTGAGGGCCAAGGAATTCGACTTGCTGGCGACGCTCGCCCTCAATCCGGAGGTCGTCTTTACCCGCGACAAGCTGATCAGCTCCGTTTGGGGATACGATTTCCTCGGGGATTCCCGAACCGTCGACGTACACGTGACCTGGCTCAGGGAGAAAATGGCCAACTCCAGCGCTCAAATCAAGACCGTCTGGGGTGTAGGCTACAAACTGACTGTCTCGAAGGGCGTGAAGGATCAGGATGAGGTTTCGTAGTCTCCGGACCAGGTTGGTTGCTGCTTTTGTCCTGGTCATATTCCTGTCCCTGATGGTCTCTAGCTCGGGCGCGGTGCTCTTGCTGCGGGACTATCAGCGGCAAATCAGGCTCAATCAGCTCGCCGATATGGCTTTGCCGATTACTTATCAGGTGAGCGTACTGGAGCGTGTTGGGGCCTCGCCGAGCCAGATAGGCTCGTTCTTGCAGGACCAAGCTCGGGAAACCGGCGTTCGCATCCTCCTGGTTGACTCCCAGGGCAAAATCGTCGAGGATACTCAGGGAGAGCTTGGCGGCGCGGGGGTTGACCCACAGAGCTACGATCTTATCTTCCGGCGACCCTCGCCCCCGGTCAAGGTTTACCGGACCCACAACGGGCTGGTGCTGGTTACGATCCCCCCCAGGACGAGCTCCCTGCAGTCTGAAAGGTTTCTGAGCCGTATTCCCTCGTACTCCGTGGTGCTGGCGGTGCCTCAAGAGCAGATCACCTCGGCCTGGCTGGAGCTGGCTCCGCAGTTCTCGATCGCCGCCCTCGTATCGCTGGCAGCTTCCATACTGGTCGCGTTCCTTTTGTCTCGATCGATTTCCAAGCCGATCCTTCAGATCGCCCGCGCCTCGGAGGAGATGGCTCAGGGGCACTACGACCAGTTCATTTCCGTGAAGAGCCGCGATGAATTGGGCTTGCTGGCGTCTTCGTTTAACAACATGGCTCGGCAAGTCAGCACCACCAACCGGACCCTGCGGGAGTTCCTGGCCAATGCCTCTCACGAGTTGAAAACCCCGCTGACCTCGATTCAGGGCTTCTCTCAGGCGCTGGTTGACGGAGCCGTCAAGGACCGGCAAGGTTACGAAGAGGCGGGCCGCATCATCAACGACGAGGCCAATCGAATGCGCCGGCTGGTGGACGACCTGCTCGACCTGTCGAGGATAGAATCGGGCCAGTCGAAGCTGGACGTGCAACCGGTGGACCTGACCGACTTGTTGCGCGACTGCGTGAGGCAGATCAGACGCCAGGCCAATGATTCCGGCGTAGCGATCTCCACGCAGGTTGACGGGTGCATTGTGATCGACGGCGACGCTCGCCGCCTGGAGAACGTTTTCAGCAATCTCCTCGAAAACGCGATAAAATACACACCGGACGGCGGCACAATCAGCGTCCGGCTTGGGCTTAACAGGCGTCCGGGTGCCGACGCCCTCAGACACCAGGAGGCGACCATCGCGGTGCACAACACCGGATCGGTGATCCCGGCCGACGAGCGGGACAAGGTGTTCGACCGGTTTTACCAGGCAAAAGTGTCCCCGGCGAGGGCGAGCGAAGGCACCGGCCTGGGCCTCGCCATCGTAAAGGAGATCGTCCAGGCGCACGGAGGGTCCGTATCGGTGGTGAGCGATGCCGCTTCAGGAACCGAATTCGTGGTGGCACTCCCGGCTGGAAACGCGGCGGCGGGTTGAAGTTTAACAATCTTTTAACCGTTATTTCATCTGACATTAGGAATCGTTTCATACAATTATGACGAAGAAACTACGAAGGCGTAGGTGTGTCCCGCGCTCGGGATGCCTGGGGTTGGGAAGGGCCAATCCTAAGACAAATCGCCGTGGCCTCTCAACGGGGAGAGGCCAGGCGATATCGATCCAATGATCGGAGGGAGAACCATGTTCAAATCGGTGGCAAGAAACGCAGCAATGGTGGTGGTAACCGCGCTTCTGGCGGCAGGCATAGTGATAGGCTACCTGCAAGTTCAGCCTTCATCCGCTCCACCAGTAAATCCCGCCCGCGCGGTGCAGGCCAGCGGTCCGCTGGCTACAACTGCCGGAAGTCAAGGGGCATTCTTCGATGAAAACGTCATCGCCTCAGTGTACGAGAAGATGAGCCCGGCCGTGGTTTTCATAGCCAGCACTTCGAGTCGATCCAGTGGGTTCTTCGACAGTATCCCCCAGGGGGGTTCGGGATCTGGCTTCATCATCGACAAAGAGGGCCACATTCTTACTAACAATCACGTCGTGGACGGAGCCGACAGGGTGAACGTGACGTTGTCCGATGGCACCGTGGCCAGGGCCCAGACGGTGGGTTACGATAAGGTAAACGACCTCGCCCTGATAAAGGTCGACGTGGACCCCAGCAAATTGACGGTGGCAACGTTGGGCGATTCCAGCCAGGTCCGCCCCGGTGGGTTGGCCATCGCCATTGGTAATCCCTTCGGTCTCCAAAGGACGGTGACCGTCGGCGTGTTCAGTTCGGTGGGGCGAACCTACACGGGCGATAGCGGTCGGCCTATCCTGGAGATGATTCAGACCGACGCGGCCATCAATCCCGGCAACTCCGGCGGACCGCTGCTCAACTCCAGTGGCGAGGTGGTGGGAATCACCACCGCTATCGAGAGCCCCGTGCGCGGCTCGGTGGGGATTGGCTTCGCCGTTCCGGTGAACACCGTTAAGAACTTCCTCCCCGATTTGATGAAGGGCGGCGAGGTGAAGCACCCCATGCTGGGCGTTTCGGGCATTGCCATAGGCGCGCAACTGGCCAAGGATCTGGAGCTACCGGTGGAAAAGGGCGTTTACGTGGCCTCGGTGGTGCCGGACAGCCCGGCTCAGGACGCCGGAGTGAAAGGAGCGGTTGCTTCCGACGCCTCGCCCCACGGGAAGCCGGGCAAAGGAGGTGACATTATCACCGCGATCGACGAGGTGTCGGTAGCTAAGGTCGAGGACATTATCGCCTACCTCGATACTAAGAAGGTGGGAGACACCGTCAAGCTGAGCGTCATTCGAGGAAAAGAAGACAAGACCATCGAGGTCAAGCTTGGCAAGTGGCAGAAACAGTAATGCCTCACGCTGAACGGTAGGGGGCGGATGCGCATGTCCGCCCCGTTACTCGGCGCGCTCAGCAAAGCGCGCCACGCGAATCTAAGCAAAATGCTGGAGGGCAAGGGATGGTCCCTTGCCCTAACCTCATTTATCCTGCTCCTGGCCTTCGCTCTGCGCATACACCTCCTCGGGGACAAGAGCGTCTGGTGGGATGAGGCCATCTCGGCGTGGACCTCCCGCAATAGCGCTCTCGATATCGTTTTGTATCAGGCTAGAGAGGTACATCCTCCCTTTTACTACTTAGTCTTGCATTTCTGGGGAAAGATGGCGGGCGATAGTGAGTTCGCCTTGCGGTACGTGTCCGTGGCGGCCGGCGTAGCCAGCGTGGCGCTCCTCTACCGACTGGGCCGAAAGTTCCTGGGGCCGTTCCCTGCCGTTGCCGCTGCCCTGTTGCTGGCCGTAAGTCGCTTCCACGTCTGGTGGTCGCAAGAGATTCGGATGTACTCCCTGGCGGTCCTGCTGGGCATCGCTTCACTGTACTTCCTCCTCTCGGCGCTACGCGATGATAGACGGTCGCACTGGGTCCTGTACGCGATCACGAGCATCGCGGCTCTGTATACGCTGTACCTCAACTCCCTGGCGATAGTAGCTCAGAACGTGCTGGCGGTGCTCTTGATCCTCTTCCCCCTGCTGGGGCGCCGCAAGACCCTGACCTGGCTGATGAAATGGATCCTGATTCAGGCGATCGTTCTAACGGCGTATTCCCCGTGGCTCTACCTGATGAAAACTCACGCGGGACAAAGGCCTTCCTCCGAGGTCCCGACGCTGGGCTTCGCGCTCTTCTGGCAGGTTTACGCCTCGGTGGTGTCGCTGGGCATCGATCTCAACATAAGCGACTACGCCTATCTGCTGCCTCTCCCACTGCTTCTGGTGGCTCTGGGCATCGTCGGCGGGCTGTGGAAGCGCCCGAGCAGGCACCTGGGATTGTTGCTCCTGCTGTATCTGACCATTGCCCCGGCCCTGATCTACGCCCTTTCTCTGCCCACGTCCGTTTTCTATACGCCCTTCGTACACTCGCGATACTTCCTGTTCCTTTCGCCGGCGTTCCTGCTCGCCTTAGCGTGGGGCCTGGCGCTCTTGAAGAGCAGGATCGCAATTGCGGGACCCGCTCTGCTGGCGCTCGTAGCGGGCATCGGGCTGTTCTTTACCAACAGCTACTACGAACAGCGCTTCCGGGAAGATGACTACCAGGCCATCGCCGCCACGATCGACGCCTACGCCGAGCCGTCGGATGCCATCGTCCTCTATCCGGACACCGATTGGCCCATTTTTCTCTATCATTACACCGGCGACTTACCGTGGTACCCCGTTCCCTATGCCCAGAATGTGACCGCCGACTGGGCGGCGAAGACCTTATCGCCGCTGCTGGAAAGGCATCGAGCCGTCTGGCTCGTTTCGAGCGTAAAAGCTATGGATACCGACCCCCAGCGCCACGTTCTAACCTGGCTTACGGACAGGGCCCAACCGCTGATCGACCAGGAGTACTTCGAATCCCGGCTTACCTTGTTTGGCAGTCGCCAGGCCAAGCCCGAAAGGGTCGTACGCTTGACCAAGGTCCAGCCGGCTTTCCCACTGCAGGAGACGCTGCCCGACGGCATCACCTTGCTGGGCTACGATCAGTGGCTTAGCAGGGCATCCTCGGGCGAGACCGCCCATGTGGCGATTTACTGGCAGGACGCGGGCCAGAGGCAATACGATTACTCCCTGGCGCTATCGGCCGGCGACCAGCCCATAGTCAGTCGAGGACTAGAAAGACCTCAATCTCCGACAGTCGATCAACCCATTCGGGAGCAGCTCAGCCTTGTTATCCCGGCCTCAACGCCCAGCGGCACCTATCACTGGCAGCTGAGGGCTTCCGACCGCACCACAAAAGCGGTGGCGCGCACGATCGATCTGGGCAAGCTGGAGGTGGTCCAGGTA
Organism: Chloroflexota bacterium; assembly: GCA_023489135.1. The sequence goes on along the minus strand of JAMDCE010000368.1, from coordinate 14,068 downwards.
AGGCCTTCGGCGACGGCCTTCCTGCCCTTGCCGCAGTCCTTCGACATTCAGCACGAGCGCCGGATCAAGTTCGGCGAAGAAGCTGCGCTGCTCGGGTATGACCTGCAGCCGGGCGCCGGCGAGAAACTCGCTCCGGGTGACCCAGTCCACATCACCCTGTACTGGCAGCGATCTCAGCAGATCTCCAGCAGCTACACCGTCTTCGTCCACCTGCTCGGGGAGAAGCCTAACCCCAGGCGAAACAACTTCATCTGGGGCCAAAAAGACTCCCTTCCCGCCGATGGCCAGTCCCCCACCACCACCTGGCGCGAGAACGAAACCATAGTCGACCGGTATGACGTGCCGATCGACCAGGATGCCCCTCCCGGGCGCTACCAGGTGGAGGTTGGCATGTATCAGCGCGCGACCGGAAAGAGGCTGGACGTTTCGGAAGGCGGGGAGCCTCCGGGAGATCGAGTCATCATCGGCGAGATGGACGTGCCATAGCCCCGGTTCTATTGGGGTCCACTATATTCCAGTAATTTGTATAATCGTGGCAGTCCCACATAGACTCGATGGCAGTTCGATTTTACAAACTTTTAACGACTCGCCAATTGCGGCTTAATATCTGGACGGTATACTTCCCTCTGAAAACTGAGGCGGATGTTTTCCACAGCATCAGTCGAACGACGAGGAGGAAGGGCAAATGCTCGAAAGAAAGAAGCTGCTGATCGGAATTGGCGCGGCGCTGGTCATCGTGGGCTCGCTGGCCGCGGGCACGGCAGTGGCTCAGACGCCTACGCCTGAGGCCAAGACCGGCGCCAACACGATGTACCAGAACTTCCTCGGCAAGCTGGCCGGGAATCTAGGCATCAGCGTGGACAACCTCACCAAGGCCATCGACACCACCCGGGACCAGATACTGGACGAAGCCGTCCAGAACGGGAAGATCACCAAGGATCAGGCCGACAAGATCAAGCAGCGCACGCCGAACGGAAACCTGATGCCGTTCATCGGCAAGGGCCACTTCGGGTTCAAAGGCAAGCGACCAGGAACCAATTTCGGCGTATTGGGCCGAGACGTGACGGTGCAGGCGCTGGCCAACCTCACCGGAAAGACGGTGGACCAGGTGAAGCAGGAGCTTCAGTCGGATAAAAACATAAAGAAGTTCCTCGACGACAATAAGATCACGAATGCCCAGCTGCACGACGCCGTCGTCCAGATAGTCCAGCAGAAGGTGGATCAGGCGGTCAAGGACGGCAAGCTGACGCAGCAGCAGGCGGACAACATCCTTAACAAAATCAAGCAGGCCCCCTGCAACGGGTTCCGCCCCAACGGATTCGCCCCGCGAAGCGGCTGGAGGGTACCGAAGGCGCAAGCCCCAGTCCAGTAAAACGCAATAATATACCTGTATCACCACGCAAAAACCGGGGGAGAACACTCCTCCGGTTTTTGCCTTGCACGGTTTTCACTGTTATAATGCCCGCATGCAAAGGAACTTTCGCCACCATAGCTGCGCGGGTAGAACCCTGCGCGTCGATCTCACTTCCGGTCACACCTACCTCGAGGAGCTCGAGCCCGATCTAGTCGAGATGTACCTCGGCGGCAATGGCCTTGGAGCCAGGCTCCTTTGGGACGAGGTGGGAACCCACGTCGACCCCTTGGACCCGGCCAACAAGCTCATCATGGCCACCGGTCCCCTGAATGGGACATCATGGCCCGGCTCCAATCGGCTTGCCCTCGTTTCTAAGTCGCCGCTGACCGGTATGTACGGCGATTCCAACGCCGGAGGCTTCTTCGCCTCCGAGCTAAAGGCCGCCGGGTACGATGCGCTGGTGCTGGAGGGAAGGGCAAATTCCCCGATGTATCTGTTGATAAAGGACGGCCAGGTGGAGCTTCGCCGGGCCGATCACCTCTGGGGACAGGGGACCGAATCCACCGAAAGGCTACTCCTGGCGGAGCTGGGCGATAGTAAGGCGTCGGTGGCCTGCATCGGGCCGGCCGGCGAGAGATTGGTGCGCTTTGCCAGCGTGCAGTTCTCCTGCGGCCATAGCGCGTCCAGGTGCGGCATGGGCGCCGTCATGGGTTCCAAGAACCTCAAAGCCGTCGTCGTGCGCGGAACCGGGCGCGTGGAGGTAGCCCACCCCGAGGATTTCGATGCGTTCGTCCGCGGCCTGCGCCCGCTGATCGCCCAGGATGAGTCGTTCGATTCGGTCGCCGCGTTCGGGAATCTCTATTCCCTCTCCTCGGCTAATCGTCTTGGGCGCCTTTCGGCCAGAAACTCCCAGTTTGGCTCGGTCCCTTTCATAGAAGACATCGACGAAAATGCCGTTCTCCGGAAGTGTTCCTTAACTGATAACCCCTGCCACGGCTGCTCGGTATCCTGTAGCAAGGTGCTCGTCGTCAAGGAAGGGAAGTTTGCCGGCGCACAGGTAAGCGGTCTCGGCTTCGAGGGCATCGCCGCTTTCGGCAGCGGGATCTGGAACGATAATCTCGGCGCCATCGTGAAGGCCTGCCATACCTGCGACGAGCTGGGCCTCGATATCACATCCGCGGGCAGGGTAATAGCCATGGTTATGGAGCTGTACGAGGGGGGGCAAATCTTCAAGAGCGACCTCGACGGCCTGGAGCTGACCTGGGGGAATTACGCCGCCGCGTTGACTTTGCTGGAAAGGATAGCCCTGCGACAAGGCCTCGGCGACATCCTGGCCGAAGGGGTAAAGCGGGCTGCCCGAGCGCTGGGGGCTGAGGCGGAAAGCTCTGCCCTTCACGTCAAGGGTCTGGAGCTGCCCGGCCGAGACCCACGCGCTCAGCGCTCTCTCGCCCTGGCTTACGCTACCTCGAATCGTGGAGCCGACCACTTGAAGGCGCTGCCAACCGTCGATGCGACGGGAGAAGCTTCTGCACTGGTGGATCGATACGGGCGTCACCGGCTGCCGGAGCTGGCCGACCCGCTCTCCCCGCGGCACAAGGCTCTGGTGGTCAAGGACGGGGAGGATTTCGCCACGGTGGTAGATTCAGTCGGGGTTTGCAAGGTGTCCGGCACCTTCGTCATCGCGCCCGCGTACTGGCCCACCGTGGTGCACGCCCTCAGGCTGGCCACGGGAATGGACTTTGACGAGCGCGCGGTGAAGCTGGCCGGCGAGCGTTCTTTCAATGTGATGCGCTGCTTCAACATACTCCACGGCGCTTCTCGTGCCGATGATGCGCTACCTGATAGGCTGACCAACGATCCTGCGCCATCAAACTCCGTTCCGTGCCTGGCCGCCGACTTCGACTCCATGCTTGACGAGTACTACCTGCTGCGCGAGTGGGACCTGGAGTCGGGCTGCCCCACGGCTAGAAAGCTGATAGAGCTGGGATTGGAGGATGTCAGCCTCACACTTGGTGTATAGTTTCCAGAGCGCAAGTGTAATATACTATACATGGAGAATAATGAATGGCTGGTAGCTCTGTTCTGATCGTGGACGATGATCAAGACATCGTCTCAATGATGGAAATCATTCTTTCGGGGGAAGGATACCGGGTGCGAGTAGCGCCAACCGGCAAAGCCGGATTGGACGAAACGCGCCGTGAAATGCCGTCCCTGATTCTGCTCGACATGAAGATGCCCGTGATGGATGGGTGGGAATTCGTGCGGTGTCTACGCGAGGAATACGCGGCCAAGGTTCCGCCCGTCGTCATAGTATCGGCCGCGGAGGACGCCAAGTCCTGGGCACAGCAGGTAGGAGCGGCGGGCTGGCTGGCTAAGCCGTTCGATATCGACGACCTCCTTAGAACCGTCGGCAAGTACGTGGGCAAGTCATAGGTCAGCGACTCCGCGGATTCCACTGTGGATCCGAAACATTGCCGCTGGCTACTTGCCGCAAACCCTCTCCATCAGGGCTTACCACTCCAACGAACTTCGTTCCGGCCTCCTGGACGAGGGCCACTAAGCGGCCATCAGGTGACCACGACGGCGAACGAAACGAAAGGCCCGTGCGAGCGCCACCGATCGAAACCGTTCGACCGGTCGGCAGGCTTGTGATCCCCACGCTGTTGATTCCGCTGGCCGGCGCCGATTCGAAAGCCAGGAAGTCTCCCTTGGGCGACCAGAACGACCTTAGGAATCCCCCTTCATAATTCGCGGCCCAGGTGCGCAAGTCGGTGGATTTCTCCGATATCGTCAGGACCATGCCGGTGTGCCCCACGGCAGTGAATGAAACCATCTTCGATGACGACCACGATGGGTTTCTCAAGAGAAACACCCCGGCGTTGAATTTGTTTCCTCCCAGCGTCACCTCGACCGGCACTTTCGTCGTGGACACCAGAGTCCAATCGTTCTTGCCCTGTCTATTTATCACGTCGATCCCGTTTGCCCGCCGATAGGGTACATCTTTCTCCAGCATCCCGTTGGTGGCGTAAGCGATCCGCAGTCCCTCGGGCGCCCAGGTAGGGTCCATTCCCTCGGCAACCTTCCTTGATCCCGATCCATCCCCGTTTATCAGCCATACTTCGGACACGTCCCTCTCATCCAGCTTGGCATCTTTGTTCGTATCACGATTCACTGCGAACAGGATGGCATCGCCGCTTGGAGACCATTGCGGATCCAAGACCACCACATCGCCGCCCACCAGCTTGCGGCGATCGTTCCCACGTGCGTCAATACGGTGCAGCTCGGATGCGGCGCCGGTGGCATGGACGAATGCAATGCTGTTACCTTCGGGGCTCCAAACCGGCGAGCTATTGCCGCCGTCGACGGTCAAAGGGATCTGGCTTCCGTTCTTCAGCTCGGCAAGCCACAGGTTGCCATCTCTCACAAACACAAGGTCGGCCCTGGGAGAAGGCGTCGGCGAGGGCGTCGCCGTGGGAGGGATTGGCGAAGCCGTTGAAATAGTAGCTGGGCGCGCCACGGGCGTGCTCTTCACCTGGGCCACTTGTTCCACGGGCTGCGGGCTGCCGGATGTCATTGCCTTCTGCTTCGGATCATCTACCTTGGGCGGCGCGCCTTTTGTCCCGTCAATACCGAAACCGCACCCTACCAAAGCAAAGGTAATCGCAACCACCAGGACCCGAGCTGTCATTCCCACGTACCACATCACTCCTCACTCCCCCCATCTTTGTACAACCCCTTGGCGAAGATGTATTCCTCTACCCCCTCCGGAAGCTGATACTTGATCGGACGGACATCCCGAACCCTTTGACGCAAGCCAGACGAAGAGATGTTCATTTCCGGGATTGGCAGCACGATTATGCGGTCGGCCCACCTCTGGATGCGCGCATCCAACGTCTGCAGGTCCGCTCGCGGATACCCTGGCCTGGTGACCCCCACCAGACGGCAAAGCATCAGCAACTGCTGCGGGTCTCGCCACGTCCCCATATCGAGCAGGGAATCCAGTCCGACTATGAAGAAGATCTCTGCCTCCGAACCCAGCCGGTGCCGGAGGATCTTTACCGTGTCTACCGAATAATGAGGCCCAGGACGATCGATATCGATCCTGGAGGATTCGAAACCCGGGTTAGACGAAATGGCGATGTTCACCATTTCCAGACGAGCCTCCGGATCGGACAAAGTGCGATGCAGCTTATGAGGCGGTTGGCCCGCGGGCACGAAAATCACTCGCGAGAGCTTTAGCGCCATCAGGGCCTCTTGGGCGGCTACAAGATGGCCATAGTGAATAGGGTCGAAACTTCCCCCCAATACCCCGATCTTCATCGGCCTCCCCCCAAGACGGTGTGGCCTCGATTATACCACTACCGCCAGTATGCTCCTATACCGCACGATGTTCCGTCGCATCCTACTCCCAAGTAATCTCCACCTTTCCGAATCGCACGAGGTCCCCAGGTTTGGCTCCCATCCGCTGCAGAGCGCGGGTGACCCCCATCCTCGTCAGGGCTTTGTTCATAAGCGACACCGCCTGTCTGTTCCCCAGATCGGTCATCGTAACCACCCTCTCCGCGAGCCTCCCTCGCACGCGAAAGCCGTCTTCTTCCTTCTCGACCACGAAATCGGCGGCCCCCCGCTGCGGCCGCACCACCACGATCTCCTCGGGCGCCTCCGCCATCCTCATTTCTTCCTGCTCGACCTCCCTCACCAGGCGGGCCACGTGATCCATGAGCGGCTTCACTCCCTCTCCCGTGGCTGCGGAGATACGAAACAGAGGCAGCCCTGTCTTCTGCAGCCTCTTCTCGGTGGTCTTCCACCGCTCTCTAGCTTCGGTTACGTCCATCTTGTTAACCGCGATTACCTGCGGCTTCGCCACCAGTTTTCGGCTGAAAAGACGCATCTCGTTGTTTACGGTCCTGAAATCACCCACGGGGTGAGTCGACATTCCATCAATGACATGCACCAGCACTCTGGTACGCTCGATGTGGCGCAGGAACTCGCGACCGAGTCCCAACCCTTTGTGAGCCCCCTCGATCAGGCCCGGAATATCGGCCAGCACCAGGGATTCGTCGTGCACCGTGGCAACCCCGAGATTGGGAGACAGTGTGGTGAATGGATAATTCGCTATCTTTGGGCTGGCGCGTGTGGTGGACGCCAGCAAGGTAGATTTGCCCACGTTTGGATATCCGATCAAACCGACGTCGGCGATCAGCTTCAGCTCCAGGTTCGTGTGGGCTTCCTCCCCCGGCTCGCCCTTCTGAGCGATGCGGGGCGCCTGATTGGTCGGGGTAGCAAAGTGGGAGTTCCCCAGTCCACCTCTCCCGCCCCTTGCCACCAGCACCTTCTGGCCAGCCCGGGTCAGATCGGCGATCACCACCCCAGCTACCCTCGCCACAGTCCCCACCGGCACCGCTATGTTGACGTCGGCGCCCTTCGCCCCGTGCTTATTGCTGCCCATACCGTTTCCGCCGTTGTCCGCCCTGAATTCCCTCTTATACCTGAAATCGACCAGCGTGTTCTTTTCCGGGTCGGCAACCAGGTATACGTCTCCCCCTCGACCTCCATCTCCACCATTAGGTCCGCCCAGTGGAACGTACTTCTCTCGCCGAAAGCTGACGACGCCGTTACCGCCATCACCGGCCTTCGCGAAAATCTTGGCTATATCTACAAATACATCCATTTTGCGCCTATCCTAGCTCCATTATGGCCTTGCCTGGCCAGTCGTCTCCTATCACGCCCACCGTCCTCTCGACCCCACCGACTGGCATTCCTCTGAAAATAGCATTTTCCTGCTCAACGGGTGGCCGGTAGGCCATGAGTATTCCCGCAAGATTCGGGCTAACGACGCCGATGATGACCATACTGCCTCCACGCGCGGCCATCTTACTCGTTCCGAGAGGGAGGCTTCCGCATCCATTATTACGAGTTTCTTGCTGACATACCGAAGCCTGGAGCCTTGGGTGATTGTATCACATGAGTAGAGTGTATAGCAGACGTAGTCGTAATAGGTAGGCCAGGAGATGTGGAAAAAGTGGAAAAACGTTGATAGATGGGCACTATTAGTAGGTTCAAGGTGCTGAGAACAGTTCGGGTGAAAGGTGGATGAATTCGTGGGAAAGGAACGGTGGTAAGTGGATGAAAGAGAGGTGGCAAAGCCGAGAGGTGGTGTTAGTCCACGAAGTTATCCACAACCGTGCTGAGTTATCCACAAAGGAGGCCGGCTTATCCACACAGTTATGTCATGTAGGCAATAGGGAGTCGCTATCTGGGCTTAATATGCGCTATCAACGGCGCTATAGCGCTCGATGTTTCGTCAAGAAATCGCTGTAATCGGATGGCGAGCTGCAAAACAGGCGGTGGGGGCGCCATAGAGATAGCCAACGGCGTTGTGAATCGCCATGTTGATCGTCATGTCGGCGACATCGCTCGTTTTGCGGGGTACACTTAGTGATTAGGCAGTCAGGCGTTTGGCCGTGGTATGGAAAGTGCGGGAGGTGGGCGAGGACCAGCGCTTGGGGGACTACCCGTGTGACGGGAGAGCAATTCGGCTTTCTCGGGATGCGGTAAACTTGCGTGGATTGTAGGAGAGCGGAAATGAGAAAGATAGCGGTGATGACCAGCGGAGGGGATGCGCCCGGAATGAACGCGGCCATTCGGGCGGTGGCTCGTGTCGGGGTGGCTAGAGGCTTGGAAGTGATCGGCGTTGAGCGAGGCTATCAAGGCTTGGTGCGTGGGGAATCGGTGGAACTGAGTCGGCGTGGGGTGGGTGGGATTGTTCAGCACGGCGGCACCATCTTAGGGACGGCGAGGTCGGAGGAATTCAGGACGCCCGAAGGGTTGGCGAAGTCAATCGACAATCTGAGAAAGTGGGCCGTTGAGGGGCTGGTGGTGATCGGTGGTAACGGATCTCTGCGAGGGGCGCTGGAGCTGCATCGAGCCGGAGTTCGAGTGGTGGGAGTGCCGGCGAGCATCGACAACGACCTGCCGGGGTCGCAAATGGCGATCGGAGCGGACACGGCGCTGAACACGGCGCTGGAGGCGATCGACCGCATCAAGGACACGGCCAGCGCTCACCAGCGCGCCTTCATTGTGGAGGTTATGGGTAGGGACTGCGGGTATTTAGCGCTAATGGCCGGGTTCGCCTCGGGGGCTGAGGTCGTCCTCATACCGGAGGTGGAAACGACGGTGGAATCAGTCATCCAGGGCTTGAGGGAGGCGTACGAGCGAGGGAAGCCGCATTTCATCGTGGTGGCGGCGGAAGGGGCTTCCCTGAAGGCGGAGACGCTTAGGAACCATATCTCCGCGCTGCGAGAGAAGGGTTTTGAGGCTCGCTTGACCGTGCTCGGCCACGTACAGCGCGGAGGGTCTCCCAGCGCATTCGACCGAATTCTGGCCACGCGCTTTGGAGTGGCAGCTGTTGAATGTCTGTTGAACGGAATGACGGGGCAGATGGTGGCTCTGGTGGGTTCGGCAGTGGTCCCGCTGGACCTGGAAACGGCCCTGTCAGGACCGTGCGGGCTGAATATGGACCTCTATCAGCTCTCTCGCGTGCTGGCTAAATAGGGGGCGGCCGACCTTCCCGTTGGCAAGCCCTAATTGAATGTCTGGGGGGTAAACGGCTTCCGGGGCTCCTTCGGAGGCTCCCTATGCTCGCGGATGGTTTGCTCGACGTCGGCCTTCAGAATGTTCCAGATCTCGCGCGTGATGCGTGGGAAGCGTTCGTCCATATGGGTTAGCTCGTTTCTGGGACGCGGCAGGTCCACGGTCACGATTTCACGTATTCTCCCGGGGCTGTTGGTCATAACGGCGATGCGATCGCTCAGCAGCACGGCCTCTTCGATGTTGTGGGTTACATAGATGACCGTTTTGCCCGTTCTCTCCCAGAGGTTTAGCAGCTCCTCCTGGAGCAGCTTGCGAGCCAGCGCGTCGAGGTGGGCAAAGGGCTCATCCATCAGCAGTACCTCTGGGTCGTTGGCCAGGGCCCGGGCGATGCCCGCGCGCTGTTTCATTCCTCCCGACAGCTGACTGGGGAAGTAGGTGCGAAAGTCGCCCAGGCGAATGACCCTTAGAAAATAGTCGGTGACGCGTTTCATCACCGGCTTGGGCTCGTCCCGCATCTCGCCGGGGTAGTCGACATTGGCCTCGACCGTCCGCCAGGGCAGCAGGCGGTAATCCTGCCAGACCAGCGACGTTCTGGCCTTGGCCGTTTGCTCGCCCAGGAACTCGACCGATCCGCTGGTGGGCTTCTCCAGGCCGGCGATTAGGCCCAGGAGCGTGCTCTTGCCGCAGCCCGAGGGGCCGATGAAGCTGAAAAACTCCCCCGCCTTGACCTCGAAGCTCACGCCTGCCAGAGCCATCACCGGATGCTTTCCCCTATCGAACACCTTGACTACGTTGTTAGCCCTGACATCCATACTTCATCCTCTCATCGTCGTCCAAGTCTCAAGACAACTATCTGCCGGATCACTTCTTCTGTTGTACTAACTCCGTGGGGCGGAAGCGCAGCGCCGACCAGACGTCGTCGATCGAAACCAGCGACACCGGCCTGAGCCCGGCCTCCCGAACCGTGTCCCAGCCGACGTCGCGCGTGATGTCGGTCTTGATCTTGGCGCTTTGCTTGGGGTAGCAGATCCACAAGACGCCATCGCGCTTGATGGCTCCTATTGCCGCGGGCGCCAGACGATTCAGCTCCTCGACGTTCTTGACGAAGAGCTGGACGAAGTCGAATACCCCATCGGGCTTGTCTGCCACCTCCGTGCCCCCCGGCAGCTCGCCGAGCTGTTCGAGGTAGCCCGGTGGAGAGTTAATGATGGCCACCCGCTGCCCAGGCTTGATCTGAAGTTTCTTGGCTAAAGAGCCTTCTGCCACGTCCTCATCCCCTCCGGTCAGCAGCTGGTGGCCTGATGATAGCATCAGAAAGGCGAAGAATCAACCGTTTCGGCCCATGATCTGGCCAGCGTCAGCAGATCCGTGGCAGCATCTCGCCGGACAGCACGTCGATAATCCGGCTGCCGCCGATGTTCGTAACCATAGTGACTCGGCCGGCCGGGCCGTCCAGGACCTCGCCGATGATGGCGGCGTCTCGGCCATAGCTTTCCAGCCTCATTCTATTGAGGATTGGCTCGGCCACCTCGCCGGCCACTATGGCCACCAGCTTGCCTTCGTTGGCTATATAGAGAGGGTCGAACCCCAGCAGCTCGCAGGCCGCGCGCACCCCGTCCCGAACGGGGATGGCGTGCTCGAAGACGCGCACAGCCACCTGTGACTGCTCCGCCAGTTCGTTGAGAACCGTGGCCAGCCCCCCTCTGGTGGGGTCGCGTAGGCAGTGGATGTCGGTGCTCACGAGCAGCATCGCCTTCACCAAATGGTTGAGCGGGGCACAGTCGCTCCGAATCTCGGAGCTAAAGCGCAAGCCCTCGCGCTCGCTCAAGATGGCTATGCCGTGATCGCCGATGGGCCCGCTGAGTATGATCTTGTCGCCGGGTCGGGCGCCGGAGCCGGAAATGGAGATTCCCGGTGGAATAGTGCCCAGGCCGGTCGTGGTGACAAAAACCCCGTCGGCTTTCCCGGCCTCGACGACCTTGGTATCCCCGGCGACGATCTCTACGCCGGCCTCGTCGGCCGCGCCCCGCATGCTTTTGGCGAGGCGAAGCAGATCGGAGATCAGGAAACCCTCTTCGACGATGAAAGTGACCGCCAGATACCTGGGGATGGCGCCCGACATCGCCAGATCGTTCACGGTGCCGCAGACGGCCAGCTTGCCTATGTCTCCTCCCGCGAAGAAGATGGGCTTGACCACAAACGAATCGGTGGTGAAGGCTAGACGCCCCGGCTGTGCTTCGAGCGTGGCGCAGTCATCCATCCGTTGCAGGATCGCGCTGTCGAAGGCGCGCAGAAAGATCTCCCGCGTCAGTTGTTGGCTCAGCCTTCCTCCGCTGCCGTGGGCCAGGAGGATTCGGTCTTCACTATTCGCCATTGCCATCTCCATAGTGGTAGAAGGCGGCGCAGGTCCCTTCTGACGAAACCATACACGGTCCCACCGGATGATCGGGGGTGCAGGCTTCGGCGAACAGGTGGCACTGGTGAGGGGACTTGATGCCGCGGAGCATCTCTCCACAGCTACACCCGGCCGGCTCTTTGCTGTAGCTAACGTCGAGATCGAAGGCCCTTTCGGCGTCAAACCGGCCGTACTCCGGGCGCAGCCTGAGGCCGCTGGCGGGAATCCTTCCCAGCCCCCGCCAGGCGGCGTCGGTGGGCTCGAAGACCTCGCCTACTACCTTCTGCGCCAGCAGGTTGCCTTCTCTCTTAACCACCCGCCGGTACTGTATCTCCACCTCGGAGCGCCCGTCCGATATCTGGTCGATCAGCATGTGGATGCTCTGCAGCACATCGAGTGGCTCGAAACCGGAAACGACGGCCGGTAGCTTGCCGTGGAAAGAGAGGAACTCGTAGGGATGAGAGCCGATAATCGTGGAGACGTGGCCCGGAAGGAGGAAGCCGTCGATGGCGGCATCGCCGCTATCGAGCAAGGCCCTCAGCGCCGGCGGGATGAGCTTGTGTACGGACAGCACGAAGAGGTTCTCGATTTTCCGGCGATGCGCCTCTTTGATTACCAGAGCGAGGGGAGGGGTGGTGGTCTCGAATCCTACTCCCAGGAAGATCACCTTCTTGGTTGGGCCCGCGCTGGAAATGGCCAGGGCGTCGGATGGCGAATAGACCACCCGCACGTCCGCCCCTTTAGCCCGTTCCTCCTGCAAGCTGGACCTGGTGCCCGGCACCTTCAGCATATCCCCGTAGGTGACCAGGACGGCGCCCGGTTGCCGGGATAGCTCGATGGCTTTGTCGACGTCTTCCTGGGCCGTGACACAGACCGGGCAGCCGGGGCCGGAAAGCAGGGAGATCTCAGACGGCAGCGCGCTGCGCAGACCGCTGCGGAAGATCGACACGGTATGGGTGCCACAAACCTCCATAAACCGATATCGTGGCTGGCCCTCTACCTTGGCGCGCAGGCTGTGCAGCAGCTTTCGCCCCAGCGCTCCGTCGCGGTATTCGTCGATGTATCTCACGGGCGGTCCTCGTCGGAAACTTCGGCCATCTGCCGTAGCAAGGCCAGCGTCTCCAGCGCCGCCGCTTCGTTGAGGCGCTCGATCGCGAAACCCACGTGAATCAGCACGTAGTCGCCGATCCGGCAATCCGGCACTAGCGTCAGATCGACCCGGCGTGTCATTCCGCCGATCTCCACTTCGGCCATGGAGTTCTCTCCCAAACCGACGACCTTAGCCGGGACTCCCAGGCACATCTATTCCCTCCTTAGTTCAAGATCGCGGCAGCTTCGTGGTGTGATGATTCTGCAAACCGGGCTGCGGCTAACCGCAGAGACGCAGAGAGCGCAGAGATTAGAAGAAAAACTCTGCGTCCTCTGCGTCTCCGCGGTGAGATCCGGTCCTGATCGTCTGGCCTTCATTGCCCCGCCCTGAATCAGCGCCAAATCAGGCCGCGGACTTGCTCGCTGGCCACCACGGCCTGTCCCAGAGCAACGCCTCCGTCATTGCAGGGAACCAGGTGATGGGTGTAAACCTCAAAACCATCCCCCTGCAAGTTGCTACATGTCCTCCCCAACAGAAAACGATTCTGAAAGACACCTCCGCTCAGACACACTCGGTTCAGTCCTGTCTCCCGGCGAATAATCCCGCATACGTCGGAAATCATCCGGGAGACCCCGTTGTGGAATCGGGCCGAAATGGCTCCGCACATCTCCCCGCGCTGCAGATCGGTTACCAGCGCGCGAAGCATCGGAGTGAAATCTATCTCCAATGGCCGGCCGCCCAGGAAGGCAAACCGGTAGGCATCCTGGACGCCGTCCTCGGCGACCATCTCAAGCTCGATGGCCGCCTGCCCCTCGTAGGTGATCTCGCGGCGGATCCCCAGGATGGCTGATACCGCGTCGAAGAGGCGCCCGCAGCTCGAGGTCAGCGGAGAATTGACCTGCCGCGCCAGTTGCCGGCGGATAACCTCTTCCTCGTGCGGTTCGATCCGGGCGAGGAAATCCAATGGCGGCAAATCATCCCCGTAGGCGCTGAGCAAGTAGCTGATGGCGGTGCGATAGGGCCTACGTATGGCGGCCTCTCCGCCGGGCAATGGCACGCGCCTCAAGCGCGCCGCGCGCTCGAATCCGAGGCCGTCCGGTCCGTGTCCGGTACCGTCGAAGGCCACGCCGATTACACGCTCGTCCAGGCCGTTTTCGGCCATGCAAGCGGCGATGTGGGCGTGGTGATGCTGCACGGCAACCCGCGCCATTGGCGTCGAGGAGGATTCGGAGGCGTCTCCCGAGTAATGCAGCGCATACCGGGTCGAGAGGTAATCGGGATGGAGGTCGTGGGCGATAACCAGCGGGTGCAGGTTAAAGATGCGGATCATGTGATCGACCGACTCGGCGAAGAAATCCAGGGTTTCCCGGTTCTCCAGGTCGCCGATGTGCTGGCTGAGGAAGGCATAGTTGTCCCTGGTGAGGCAAAAGGTGTTTTTTAGCTGCGCGCCGCAGGCCAGGACCGGCTCCAGCTGCATCTCCAGGCGGATCGGCAGCGGAGCATAGCCCCGCGAGCGGCGAATCAGCACCTCTTTGCCGTCCACCAGCTCGACGACCGAATCATCGCAGCGGATGTGAATGGGTCGATCGTGCAGCAGGAAAAAGTCGGCCAGCTTTGCCAATGTAGGCGCCAAGTC
>JAMDCE010000421.1 GCA_023489135.1 Chloroflexota bacterium | reverse complement strand
AGCAGGTTTAGCGCAAACTCGGACCCGTACTTGAGACTCCCAACCCCGAAACCACCCATATTGAACCATCCCCCGACCGTCCCGGACGGGGCGCTCGTCGGATAGGTCTTGACTGCCAGCCCCCAGCCGTAGCGCAGCTCGTCGTCGAGCTCCTTCCAGCGCGTCGCCGGCAGCACCGTCACTGTTTTCCGCCCGGCGTCCACCCCGACAATTCCGCGCAAGGCGTTCAAATCTAGCAGGATGCCTCCTTTTGTCGGCACCGAGTTGTGGAAGGCAGTGCTCCCCGCGGCTCGCGGCGTTACTGTAACGCGTTGATCGGAGGCATATTTCAGAACAGCCGATACCTCCTCGGTCGACCGTGGCTTTGCCACGATATCGGGAGTGGCGCGAACCAGTGCCCGCGACAGGAACGGAGGCACTGCTGCCAGGTCGTGGGCGTAGAGCTCCCGCTCCAGTGGGCTCGCCGTCACGGCTTCCCCGAGAATGCCCTTCAGATGCTCTTCGATGATGGATCCATCACTCACTGGTAAAGTCTCCCAAGAGCCTATCCGATAACTCCTATCGTGTAGCGCTACGTTGTCGGATCGGTACTAAGTCGCTGCCTGTTTTTGCACCAGCATCAAGGCCGCCAGCCAATCTTCAACGCCTACCCCTGGCGATTGAATGCCGAAGCTAGCGTAGAAATCGGCTATTCTGCGTGACAGGCTGCTTTCCTCCAACGGTTCACCCCGTAGCGCCTGTTCCAGCGCCGCAAGTGAAAGCGGTGGGTGGAAGAAGAAATCGCCCGACAGGGAAATATCGTCAATGCGTCCCTCGTGGACCCTGGCCGTGATCCTGATGAGCCCTCCTCTGGCTTTATGATCCGCCTCGACCACGCGCACCCCCTCCCGGATCTTCACGCCCCCCTGTCTCAGGCCCCCTTTCTGGTGCAGCCATCCAGAAGATCCGAAGCGCTCGTCAATCTCCTCAATCACGCGTCGCTCGCCGTCGGTGAGCCCTCCAGGCTCTATCTCCGCTCCCAACACCTGCCGGCACTGTTGGATCAGTATGTCTTTCACCGCCTGCCGGTCCACGTCTTGGCCCAACTCTCGCTTGATGGTCGTCATGTATTCCTGAAGGCTCTGGTAGACTTTGTCGCGGAACTTCTCCGAAGGCACCTTCAGCACGCGAGCCATCAGCTCGAAGTTGAAGTCGAACATCAGGCTGCCGGCCAGCACCGTCGCCTCTCCAATGGATGCCGCGCCGGTTCCACCGATCTTTCGTCCTCCCACCAGGATGTCGTTGACCGGCCGATGCTCGGCATCGATCCCGAAGGCCTGATAAGTCTGCGCCAGGGTCTGGCAGTAGAGGTGAAAGACAATTTCCACCTGGCGGGGCAGGCGCTCGGGATGGAAGATCCAGTGGTAGAAAACCTGGCCATCGTCCAGGTAGACCGCGCCACCCCCTACCTCTCGCCGCATCATAGGGATGCCCTGGTCGCGGCAGTAGTCCACGTCGATCTCTTTTTCCAGCTCCTGATGGTAGCCCAGGCATACATAAGGCTCCCGTGGGCTCATGAGCGTGATCGTGTCAGGGCTATCTGCGCTCATCGCGTAGGCGACGCCGTGAAATATGGTTTGTGAGCGCAAGTAAGGTACTGTGCCAAGATCGAGTAGCCTGATCTTCAACTACCTAGTCCTCCTTCAACAGCGCCCTGATAGCCTCGATCCTCTCACGCAATCGAGCCTCCTGCCGAGTATACTGGCGGCGCAGGTTGTCCTTTTCGGACCCGCGCATCGGTCGCGCCAGGGCCACTCGCCTCTCTTCGAGAACGTCGTCAAGCTCCTGCTCCAACGTCTGGAGTTTGGCAACTAAGAACTCTGGCTCCAGGGTGACCGGTTCCGCCTCGGCACCGTTGGGCACGTCTTCAGGTATCGGTGCCATCTCTTCTGTCATTGTGTTAACTGCGTCTCAGGAGGTATTCGTAGGCGGTTAGGAAGGCTTTGGCCCCTTCCCCCGCGGCGATGCCAATCTGCTTGTGGTTAATATCGGTCACGTCGCCGGCAGCAAACACCCCAGGAACGCTGGTTCGGCCCAGACGGTCGACCACGATCTCTCCCGCCTCGTTTAGCTCGACCAGATCTTTCACCATCGCCGAGTTAGCCACCGCCCCGATCTCCACGAAGACCCCCCCGACTTGAATCTCCTCGGTTCGCTCACTATCCTTATGCTTCACCACGAGTTTCTCCACCCAATCCGTCCCTTGCATCTCCAACGGGAGGTAGCCGATCAGCGCGGTTAGCTTCTCTTCACCTCGGATTCTGTCCTGAAGAGCGGGCTCGGCCCGCCACTCCCGGCGGGAAACCAGATAAACCCTTTTAGCTATGGGCAAAAGCTGCGCTGCCGCCTGGAGGGCAGCGTCTCCTCCGCCGACCACCGCCACGTCGAGATCGGCAAACAGCGGAGCATCGCAAGTGGCACAATAGGCGACGCCTCGCTGGTCGAACTCCTTCTCCCCGGGGATGCCGAGCCGGCGTGGTAATCGACCCGTGCAGATGATCACGGCCTTCCCGAGGAACTCCTTGCCCTGGGACGTGCGAACGTTGAAACCATCTTCAGCCCTGGTAACCTCTGCCACCGCGTCCCTCTCGCGCTCTACCTGATACGCGCCAAGATGTTCCTCGAATCGCTCGACCAACTCGGCGCCACTTATCGACCTAAAACCCAGGTAGTTCTCCACCAGCCAGCTATCCGCCGCCTGCCCACCGAGCCTAGGGGCGAGGAGAAGCGTATTTAACCTGTGGCGAGCGGAGTAGACGCCGGCGCTCATTCCCGCCGGCCCCCCGCCGACGACGATAAGATCGTACACGGCCATCACCTCATCCGATGATCTGCTCGATCTTGGGCAGGTTCTCCTCGAACCCGACGAAGACCTGGCCATCGACCACGATAACGGGGACGCTTCTGGTGCGCGCTATCCCGAACATCTCCACCCTGGCCTTCGCATCAGCGGCAACATCCAATTCCTCGAAGTCCAGTCCCCGCTCGGCAAAATACTTCTTGGCTTCCTTGCAGTGCGAGCAGGCCGGGGTGGTGTAGATCTTGATTTTGTGCGCCACGTTTCCCTCCTCAGTTTATATGAACAGCGTCAGTTCCGCGCCGGCCGACTCGTGGACGTAGGTGGCCGCCCCCACGATGTCGTCCACCTCGTCGATGAGGTCCTCCCTTTTGAGCCCCATAATGGCCGTCGGGTTGTCGCAGACGAGGAACTTCACGCCCAGATCCTTGGCATCGGCCATCATCTCCGGGATCGATTGAATGTTTTTCGCCTTCATCATCCGCCGCATCATCCACGACCCGAGCCCGAAGAAATTGAACCTGGAAAGCGCCAGATTCTCGGCTCGGCCGCTACTCAAGAAGCTCATCATCCGGTTCATCAGGGTATCGCCTTGGAAAAGCGGGCCCTTACGCCTCACGACGTTTACTCCCCAGCAGCTGAAGTAGAGATTCACGTCCATCCCCGAGGCGGCGGCAGCGTTGGCGATGGTGAAGGCCGCGCAAGCCTTATCCAGTTCGTCGCTAAAAATAACTAGGGATGCTTTCTTGGCCAATGGATCCTCCTGTAGAGTCGGGAGTCGAGAATCTTGTTCTGACTCCTGAGGCCGCAGTGTCTTTCCTCTATTCTTGGGCCTCGACTCTCGACCCTCGACTCTACATCACGTTTTCCTCACGTAAAACTTGAAAAATCCTTCTTCGTCCACCCGTTCCAGGAACTCGTTGCCGGTTTCCTGGCACCAGCCCGGGACGTCCTTCTTGGCCACCGGATCGTTGGCCAGGAGCTCGAGCACCTGCCCGGGCTGCATCTTTCTCATCTTCTTGGCCATCTCCACAATGGGCCTGGGGCACCGCATTCCCAGACAATCCAGTTGTTCATCTACGTTCATCCGTTTCCTCCTAAAGAATCAAGAGTCGAGAGAGACTAAAGCTGGGACCGTAGCAGCCCGTGCCACGCTATGAGCTTTCGGAAGCCTCGTTCCACACCCGCCACTCCTTTCTCGACTCTCGACTCTAGAATGTCACCGACACGTGGTGCTGGGCGATCTCTCTGGCCATTTGGGTTAGGGTAATCACTTCTACACCCTGCATAAGATCCTGCTTCGTGAGCCCACGCTTCTCCAGCGAGATATTCAGGGCCAGCAGGCGCCCGCCCAGGTCGACGAAATCCTCGATGAAGCTCGTGTTGCTGGTGATGCCGATGCCCGAGGGATCTTGATCCCGAACGGCAAAGTACACGCCGTCGTCGAGCAAGAGCATTGTCGCTCCTTCCTCCACCGCCAGCACGGCGTTCCCCACCTGGATGGCGCTGAAGGCGTCGTCCCAATGCCCATAGGTTCCTCGCGTCAACAGAATCAGCGCGGACCAGGCGTTCTCTTTAGGAGCCTGCGATTGTCGCCGCTCCTTCAGCTTGGCCACATCCACCACGCAATCGTCGCATTGGTCATCAGCCTTGGCAGCGGCTGGCTGCGATCTCAGTTCCTCGTTCATCTCAATCCTCCTTGGTTGCTAGGGTCGAGAGTCGAGTGACGAGCCCCCACCCCGATTCTCGATTCTCGACTCTACCCGGTAAACGTCAGCACTTTGTCCGAGCGCTTCATCCAGTCGATGAAGTCGAAGAGTCCCACCTGGGGAATGCCCTCGCTCGT
>JAMDCE010000254.1 GCA_023489135.1 Chloroflexota bacterium | reverse complement strand
AACGCTTTTGGCTGGAAGTTACTGACCAATCTCCTGTTCGGCTACACGGCACGAGACATAGACTGCGCGTTCAAGCTCTTCAAGCGCGACGTCCTGGACAACGTCAAGGTCGAGTCGCGCGGCGCGACTTTTAGTGCCGAGTTACTGGTACGAACAAGACGAAAGGGCTATCGCATTAAGGAAGTGCCCGTCAAGCATCTTCCCCGTCTCGCGGGCAATCCGACGGGAGCGCGTCTGAGCGTGATTCTGCGAGCTTTTCGCGAGCTCATACGATTTCGTCTTAAGCTTAACGAAGAAGAGAAGGGGTAGTCCTTATGTGACTACTCTTGGAGCTGGTTGATGGTGGAGACCGCGCGGCGCGACCCCGCGAGTCAAGTGACTCTTCTGGGAAATAAGAGTAACGGTGAGCAGCCAGTTTCCTGCAGACATAAGATCCTAAAGATCGCTCCAACGTCATTTTTCGCTGATTACGGCTGCCACGTACGCATACTGGAAGAAACATTGGCCCTGCAAAGACGCGGAAGCAGGGTAATTATCTGTACTTATAGAAGTGGCAGAGATATCGACGGAGTGGAAGTGCGGCGGGCGCTGAGCGCCCCTTTGGCCAACGGCATTAAGGTGGGCTCGTCGAAGCGAAAGGTATACTTCGATGCCTGGCTGGCCATTAGATCCCTCTCAGCCTCGCTCAGGTTCAAACCTGACGTCGTCCACGCGCATTTGCACGAGGGCGCTCTGATTGGCTATCCTTTGAGCAAGTTGAATCGAGCTCCGCTGATCTTTGATTTTCAAGGAAGTCTCACAAGCGAGATGCTCGATCATAATTTCCTGCGGCGCGACAGCACGTTTTACGGGCCGCTGCGCCAGTTGGAATCGGTCATCAACCAAGGAGCGAAGGCGATCATCACTAGCTCCCATAATGCTGCCGACTTGTTGATCAAGGAGTTCGGTTGCGATACCTCCAAGATCTTTCCTGTGCCGGATTGTGTCAATCCCGACCGATTCCGACCAAAGTGGGAGCTGAGCTCGGAAATAAAGGAGTCGCTAAGGGCCAGACTGGGCATTCCGGAAGGACGTAAGATCGTGGTATACTTGGGCTTGCTGGCTGAATACCAGGGCAGCAGTTATCTGCTGCGCGCGGCGGCCACAATCTGCCGCCGTCTGCCCAACGTGCACTTCCTTTTAATGGGTTATCCAGGCCAACGCCGGTATCTAGAACTGGCCACAGACCTGGGAATCCAGGACCACGTCACGCTGCCGGGGCGTATCCCCTACGAGGAGGCGCCGCTATATCTATCGCTCGGGGATGTTGCCGTGTCCCCGAAGATCTCTGAAACTGAGGGCAACGGGAAGCTGCTGAACTATATAGCCACTGGACTCCCGACCGTCACCTTCGATACGCCAGTGAGCCACGAGATTCTGGGCGATCTGGGCGTTTACGCTGAGCTGGGCGATTCTGACGATTTAGCCAGAGCGCTGGAATCGCTTCTGGTCGACGAGAAAGGCGCTGTGCAGCGCGGATACGAGCTCAGGGAACGTGCCCTGAAGCGATTCAATTGGAATGAGGCTGGGCAAATGATTCTAGATATCTACGAATGGGCGGCCAGGAGTTAGCGTGAAAAGACTCTGGACGCCCTGGCGGATGAAGTTGATTCTCGGCCCTAAATTGGAGGGGTGCCTTTTTTGTGAAAAGGCTCGAGAAGACAACGATAAAGAAAACCTCATACTGTATCGTGGCTCCACGTGTTTCATCATGCTGAATGCCTATCCTTATAACAACGGCCATCTTATGGTCGTCCCTTACGCCCACGTGGGCAACGTGGACCAGTTAGATACGCCGGTACTGACGGACCTGATGTTGCTGGTCAAGCGATCTGTGATCGTGTTGCAACGAGCGATGAATCCCGACGGATTCAATATGGGCGTGAACATCGGCAAGGTCGCCGGAGCTGGCATCGAGGGGCACGTGCACTTTCACGTGGTTCCGCGCTGGCTCGGCGATACGAACTTTATGCCTGTCCTAGGCGAGACCAGGTTGATTCCCGAGCCACTTGACGTGACCTATGACAAGCTGATAGCCGCTGGCATCGCCGATCCCACCATCGCGTAGGGAACTGAGGAGGTGGAGGAGGATGGATGAGATCGACTACTTTATCCCTCAGGATGATTACCATCCGAGCGGCGTTCTCGACGAATATCTGACCTCCCCCAGTCCTGACTTCCTACAAGCTTACCTCAATTGCTACACGCAGCCGGGCGACGTCGTGCTCGATCCATTCTGCCAGAACAGTAACCTGGCCTTGGAGGCCCTGCGACTGGGGCGCAAGGCCATCCTTTCGGATATCAATCCTATCACGACGTTCGTCTCACGTGTCTCCCTTTCGAATCTAACCAGCCAGCAATTGAGCTATGCGTTTGTGAGACTTAGCGAGGGAGCGAAGATGCAGACGTCACTTCGCGCCCACATCAACCAGTTGTATACCACCACGTGCCCACGCTGCCACCTGCCTGCCGTCGTCAGCTACTTTACGTGGAGCCGCGATGAGAATCGCCCGATCAAGAGACACTACTCTTGCCAGACGTGCAAGCCGAGCAACGGCATCCCCCAGGTGTTTTCTGAACCAGTCGACGAAGCCGATCTGGAGGTGTTGAAGCGAATAGAGCCGAGGGGATTTCATTACTGGTACGTGGTCGATCGCCTCGCACCTGAGCCGGGCTGGCAGCAGACATTTGTTAAGCAAATGCTCGAGCTGTACACTCCACGCAATCTCTACGCCCTTGTGATGCTATTGATGCAGATCGAGTCGACGTTCGATAACCCCAACTATCAAGATGCCCTGAAGCTTGCTTTGCTGGAGTGCCTCGATTCGTGTAGCAAGCTTAACGCCATTGCTCGGAATGCTCGACCCTGGACTCGTGGAAAAGACTTGAGGCCGCCATCTCGCTTCATCGAGCGTAATGTATGGGAAGCATTCGAGGAAACCTTCAAACAGATCAATGAGCGACTTCAACAATTCCGCAACGAGGGGCTTCAGGCCCGCTTTGCCTCGGGAGCGGAGCAACTCATCGGCCCCGGGCCGCGCGCTCAGACCGATGATCTCCCCAGCATCCTCGTCGAGAGATTGCCGGCAAGATCGCTTACAGACGACGTACCCGACAATTCCATCGCATTGATCTTGACGGAACCGCCGTCACCTGAGCGATCTGCTTTTCAGGATCTGAGTTATCTGTGGACTGGCTGGCTCTTCGGCCGCGAGCAGGCGATGGTTTTCGAAGGCCAGCAGAAAACCAAACAGAAAGTGGATTGGCTGGGGTATTTCAAGGAGATTCTCGGCGGCTTCAGGGCGCTGAGACGCGTGCTGAACGGAAGCGGCACGCTCGTGCTGCATTACTCAACCTCCGACTATGTGCGGTGCAATCTGTTGGTCATCGCCGGTATCTCCGCAGGTCTACAGCTAAGGCGCATTCTTTATCAGCCGATCACGTCCCCGGATAATGTGGGGGGTAAGCCTTTCAGCGGGACGCTGGGTCGCTACTGTATGCATTTCGTCAGACCCCAGTCGTTTGTTGCCGCGCAACGAGTGCGGGCGGCACTAGATGCGCCTGTGCATCAGCGAAAGGCGGAGCTTCGCGGCAGCCCCAGCGCGTCCGAGGCAGGGAGCCCGCTCTTGGAGCAGAGTTTGAAGTCCGCTATCGGGCAAGCTATCCGTGATATTCTCTGGCAACGTGCCGAGCCTCTGGTTTTCAACTGGCTCAACGTAGGAGTCTACGAGCATCTGGCAAAGGATGGACTGCTCTTGCAGGCGCTCAAAGGCAAGAACTTGGGCGACGGAACGGTAGCAAATGACCTGCGTAAGGCGATAGACGACGAAGTGCGTGAGATTCTTAGCAAGGATTACCGCCAGGTCTCTTGTGGAGAGGAAACAAACAGCCTGTGGTGGTTCGTACGCAAGCCATTTTCTGCTACACCTGTGAGCGAACAACTGGAAAAAGCTAGCTACAACATTCTGAGCACCAATCCAAACGTTACTGACCAGAACATCACTCGTGTGGTGCATAGCCTTTTTCCTGGAGCGCTGGCGCCAGAGCCAGGTTGGATCGAGCAAGTGCTAGAGTCGTATGCTACTCACCATCCAGTGCTAGGATGGGTGCTGCGGCCAGAAGATCATCTGCAAAAGCGGTTGCAGGAACACGCCAGCCTTATCGCTGGCCTCACAGACCTGGGACACAGGTTGGGGTACAAGGTCTGGATTGGACGAGATCAGCAAAAGCAGTCATTCAATAGCAAACCACTGCGGGAATTGCTTACGCTCAGCGAACGTTCTTACGGGCCAACGTCATTGCTCGGAGGGACAAAGGGAGCGCTTATCGACGTGGTGTGGTACGATCACGCCCTGCCCACGCACATCTTCGAGGTTGAATGGACGGCAATGCTTAGCGAGGCTGTGTTTTCGCGACGCGTGAGCGCCGGCAACATGCGCAAGTACCTGGTGGTGCCGCAGGAGAGGGACTCGCTGATTCAGTTCAAGCTCGAGCGCTCTCCCTGGTTCAAGCAGGCCCTCGACGAAGATGGCTGGGATTTCATCAAGTTTGGGCATTTGATGGAGTTTGTGGCTAAGGAAGAGCACCTGGACCTTTTCAGCCTGGGAAAAATAGTTGGCCTCCAGCCTGTTGTTGAGAGCGAGGCCGGCC
>JAMDCE010000157.1:3950-4728 GCA_023489135.1 Chloroflexota bacterium | reverse complement strand
TCGGAGAACGGCCACCTCCTTTCGGTGGTCACTCTTTTCACGGAGCCTCGCCAGATTCCGTCGCTTCGTGATTGAATCGAAACGAGGACATTGAGTTTGCCTGATTGTCTGAGAGCCCAGATGGCATCGATGGAATCAAGGGCCCTCTCAATTGCCGGGATCAGCCCGCCTTCCGCTCCATTCCTCCGACTTTCCTCCTTGCGAGATTTCAGTTCTCAATTACCGAACAACGCCGGATCTCGGCTCCTGGGCGGCTCATTGAGCCGCTCTTCTGTTGGAACGAGGTCTTTGTCGACCGTGGTGCCAGGAGGAGACCCAGGCTTCCCGAACTGGCAGACCGGCGGGTCTGGAGGTTCGCCATCCGAAACGACTGGGAGAATCTCCGGGAACAAACCAGGTCGGGAAAGAAGTCGTCTGCGCCCTGATTTGATCGACAGGATTGTACTAATTGTACCCATACAAGATAACATGACCCCGGACCGTTGTCAAGCGTCTGAAGGGAGTTTCTTGTCGCGTCCCGCAGGGTCTCTTCGCTGCGCTTCCAGCAGAGTCCTTTGTTGTCACCTTCCCTTGACATCTGGCTTGTGAATGGTACACTTCTGTTACGAACAATGATGGGAAGGTAAGCCGTGAACTTTCGAGTGGATGCCCGCAGCGACCTCCCGATCTACGCCCAGATCGTGGAGCAGGCGCAAATGGGTGTCGCCAACGGGCAGCTCACCCCTGGCACCAAGCTCCCTACGGTCCGTCAGCTCGCCGCCGACCTCCGGGTGAATGT
>JAMDCE010000157.1:0-3940 GCA_023489135.1 Chloroflexota bacterium | reverse complement strand
ACCGGTGTGGTCTTCACCAGGCCGGGCCTCGGTACATTTGTAGCTCTTAGCGCCGACGACGAGCGGCTGGTGGCTGAACGAGAGAGGCGGCTGACCGGCATTCTTGGCAAGGCTTTGCTTGAAGCTCTGAGTTTGGGTTATACCTTAGAGCAGATCGAGGCCTCCTTTGCGCTCCGTCTGGCTCGCTGGCAAGGTGGTCCCGAGTCTAACCTGCCAGAATCCAAATCCCTCCCCGTCGATACAATCGTGGCGATGGGTAGCCACGACCTCGTGCTCGATCTGTTGGCGGGGCAACTCCCTCACCGTTCACCGTCACTGAAGATGGTTTCTACCCACGTGGGCAGCATCGGCGGCCTCATGGCGCTGGGACAGGGCGAAGCTCACCTGGCCGGCTGCCACTTGCTCGATGAGGAGAGCGGCCAGTACAATCTGCCGTACGTGCTGCGTCTGCTCCCGGGGCAACACGTGATTCTCATCAACCTGGTCTATCGGGTCCAGGGGCTGATGGTTCCACGAGGCAATCCCAAACAGATTCGCAGCGTTGCTGACCTGGCCCGCCAGGATGTGGTGTTTGTGAACCGGCAGTGGGGCTCTGGCACTCGGGTGCTGCTTCAGCACCTGATGCGCGAAGCCAAGATAGCGCCGGAGCAGGTGCGGGGCTACGAACGGGAGTTGAAAACTCACCTGGCCGTAGCCTCGGCCGTGGCGGCTGGATCGGCTGATGTCGGCCTCGGAATCCTCGCAGCGGCCCGGGCGCTTGAGCTGGACTTCATCCCCGTCGTCCGCGAACAATATGACCTGGTGATTCCTCGGCAGCATTATGAGTCCCCCCTTATGAGACCCGTTCTCGATGTGATCGGCGATCGGTCTTTCCGGGGCGTCGTCGCGGAGATGGGGGGGTACGACGTCTCCACGATGGGGCAAGTCGTGGGCGAGACTTAGCTACTTTTCACCGCGTTTCTCTGCCTTGCCAAGCTACCGCAGGAACGGTCTTTAGGGGCTTGACAGGCAAGTTCTCCCGTGCTATAGTCCTCGACAATTGAATAACGTCATCTCCGAGCCTTCCGACCTAAGGGCGTCAGTCTATGGTCGCCGGAGGCCGTTCGCCGAAACGGCGGTCCGCGGGTCTATCCCGTGGTCTCGGGTGGGAGAGGAAACGATCCCGCCTCCGCGTGCTTGGAAAGGAGATGTTGGCCGAGCGCTAATGGCCAGCTCACTGTGTACTTGCACTGGTGGCTGGCTTTTTTGCTGGTCATCCTGCAGTTCCGCAGAGGTCGGTCAGCGTGTGACCCAGGCCAGCTACCGAATACCCTAGCACCGGTGGCTGGTCTTTTTGCCGGCCATCGCGCTGCCGGTTCTCCTTGTCCGCGGCTCGGAGCAAGACGCCCACTCTAGCTGAAGTCGCGACGAGGAGAAATGGCCCAACAGGAAAACCAGGCGCTCTCTCGGATCGTTGCTTCCCGCCAGCCACTATTGCCACGATAGAGAGAGGTGATGCCAGCGCCAAGACTGGCCTGTCGGATGCTGAGAAGCCAAGGAGGATCGATCCTTTGATGAAGAGAACGGGTTTTCTCCTAAGCCTCGTTATGGCTATATCCCTTCTTTTGGGCGCCTGTGGCGCCGAGCCAGCGACCCCCACCCCCGCGGCAACGACGCAGGTCACGGCGGCACCTTCACCAACTTCCCTGCCCGTAGCAGCGGCTTCCCCGACGGCCGCGCCTACCCCCGCTATGAAGGGCGAGCTGATCGTCTCCGCGGCGGTCAGTCTGTCCGACGCACTAAAAGAGATCAAGGCGGCCTTTGAGGCCGAAAATCCAGGCGCGAAAATCAACTGCAATCTCGGCGCCTCCGGCGATTTGCAGCTCCAGATCGAGCAGGGCGCGCCCGCGGATTTGTTCCTTTCGGCCGGGAAGAAGCAGATGGATGCTCTGGAAAGCAGGGGGCTTCTGCTGGAGGGCACCCGTCGAGATATCGCCGCAAACGCCCTGGTGCTGATCGTCCCGAAGAGTAGCGCGCTGGGGATAATTGGATTCTCCGACCTGACCAAACCGGAGGTGCAAAAACTGTCCATCGGCAACCCGGCGACGGTACCGGCCGGTGACTATGCCCAGCAGACTCTGCAGAAACTGGGACTTTGGGACGCAATTCAGGGAAAGCTGATCCAGGGCGAGAACGTTCGCCAGGTCTTGACCTACGTGGAAACCGGCGAGGTTGACGCTGGTCTGGTCTACAGCACCGACGCCAGGACAGCAAGCCAGGCGACGGTGGTGGCTGAAGCGCCGGCCGAGTCTCACAAGCCGATCATCTACCCCGGCGCGGTCATCAAGTCGACCAAGCAGCCCGATCTGGCGAAGGCCTTTCTGACCTACGTCGCTGGCCCCAAAGGGCAGGGGATCTTGGCTAGGTACGGGTTTAGACGGGCGACTTAGCCTCAGAGCGTGGAAAAGCGACTGAGCCAGCGCTAAGTAACGGCTTGGTGCTGACCGGCTATCGGCCCTGGAAGAGCCCGGCTACTCCGTTGCTGGACTCGGGAGTGCGTCGAGATCTGGCAAAAGACGCCTAACCAAATGCGAGAGCACTGCTCCATCGAGCTCGAAGTCAGTATTGCCGTCCCTGACTACGGGGGGGAAGGTAAACATCTTCAGTGTGACCCAATCTCCCTTCCGAAACCAGGTCCAGATCGTCCGCATTCTCAAGAAACCCATGACCCTTGTTCGCCTGATTAGTGGGACTGTGGGCGGCGGCTTCGGATCGAAAATCGACTTATCCTGCGACCACGTCACCGCCCTTCTAGCCCTCAACACGGGCCGTCCGGTAAAGTGACTGTGGACCCGGGAACAGGAGCTCCAGAATTCCTCCGTGGATAATCCCTATCCGGTGGCAATCTATAAAACCGGTGTCAAGAAGTGAGTTTACCGCCGTTACGCAGGCTCCGGCCATCGTGAACGCCATTCACGACGCCGTCGGCGTGTGGATCACCGATCTTCCGGCCACACCAGACAAGGTGCTAAAGGCTCTGAAGGAAAAGAGGCCGAGCAGTTGAACTCTAGCCAGCGGCCTTTTTTATCCTCTGCTGGTAGCCAGAATGAGGTATACTGTTGGCGTCGAGACCGTTGAACCCCGGCCTTCGCCCTTTGGCCTCCTTGCGCCGATAGGGAAGACCTGTCGCGAGGACGGCCGGTTTTCCTTTCAGATGTCCGGCGGTCTGGTGGCGTCATTGATTTCCACAGTCCAACACACAGAGGAAGGGCTTCTGGTACGATTTCGGCGGAGTTGAGAGAATGAAAAGCATCGTAGCCATTGCGAGGACGGGAAATGAGCCTGGACGAGAAGAGGTCGAGAAAGCGGTTAGGCGAGTGCTGGACCTGGCTGGTGGGATCAGTGATCTGATCCGATCGGGTAGCCGGGTTCTGATAAAGCCGAATCTCGTTGCCGTGGCCCCGGCGCGGTCGGGCATAACCACAAACCCTGACGTCGGTCGCGCCCTGGCGAAGATTGTGCTGGAACTGGGCGGGATTCCCACTATCGCGGACTCGGCCTTCGTCGGGGAGGACACCGAAAAAGCTATCGGAGCCAGTGGCTACGCGGCGCTTCGTGAAGAGGGCTTCATCGTGCTCGATCTGAAGAAGCGCCCCACTGTCAAGATCGAGATTCCCCGCGGCAAGGCTCTCAAGAGCGTAACTACATTCGACGTGGTGGCCGAGGCCGACGTAATCCTTAATGCGCCCGTGATGAAGACGCATGATTCCCAGGTGGTGACCCTGGGCCTAAAGAACATCAAGGGCGTTCTGGCTGACAAGGATAAAAGGCGAATGCACAAAGTCTCTATTCCCTTCGGAGTGGCCGACGTGAATTCCATTCTGAGGCCGGCCTTTACCCTTCTAGACGGAATTGTAGGGAGAGAGGGCCGTGCGCCCCTGGCGGGCCGGCCCGTTCCCCT
>JAMDCE010000439.1 GCA_023489135.1 Chloroflexota bacterium | reverse complement strand
GTATTCGGCCAAGCCTGGCCAAGCTCATAGCGTGGATAACAGACAAGCTCAGTGCGATGGAACCTCTATGGACACGAAGACAGGCACGCTACCGTGCCCGCCTGTCACGTTTTGGGTAACCCTAAGCTCGTTCAGCGCAAGTTGACAGGCGCAGCTGGCCCATTTTACAATACTGTATGAAACGGAGCGAGGAGGCCGGCGATGGTGGTTCAATTGACGAGACGGCGCTTCACAGTGTCCGAGTATCAGCAGATGGCCCGGGCGGGCATTCTGGGGGAGGACGATCGTGTCGAACTCATCGACGGCGAGGTTATCGAAATGACGCCGATCGGACGCCGTCATGCCGGCTGCGTAATCAGGCTCACCGAGCTCATGGTAAGGGAGTTTGGCTCCTACGCCATGGTCAGCCCGCAGAATCCGGTCTATCTCAGCGAGTACACGGAGCCTCAGCCGGACCTGGCGCTTCTCCGCCGCCGGCCCGACTTCTACACGTCGAGCCATCCCCAGCCCGCCGATGTCTACTTGCTGGTGGAAGTAGCCGATAGCTCGGCCGATCTCGACCGTCGTGTGAAGGTGCCGATCTACGGCCGAAGCGGCATCCCCGAGGTATGGCTGGTGGACCTGGAGGAAGAGACTGTGACCGTCTACCGTGACCCCATCGCCGACGGCTACCACACGGCTCGGGTGCCGCGCCGTGGCGACCAGCTTGTCCCTGCCGCGTTTCCGGGTAGAACGCTCGCCGTCGCGGATATCCTGGGCTGATCACCTCGATTGCCCTAGCCCCCATTATTGACTAACGAGTGCCTGCTTCAGCACTTCCTCAATACTTTGCACCGTGGTCAGTTTGATGGCGTCAAGGATGTACTTGGGCAAGCCTTGCGCTTCATCAAGATTTTCGACCGGCATTATTACTTCCTTAACTCCCGCATCGAAAGCGGCACGTACCTTCTGCTGAACGCCTCCTACGGGGAGGACTTTGCCCATGATCGTGATCTCGCCCGTCATGGCCACGTCGTTGCGCACCGGCAAGCCCTTCAAGGCGGAAACTATGCCGGTAACGATGGTGACGCCGGCTGAAGGGCCTTCTTTGGGCACTCCCATAAAGGTGGCGAGCACGGCCACATCAAGGTTCTGGCGCCACTCAGGATCGATTCCGAGGTCTTTGTGCTTGGCCTTTATGTACTGTGCAGCGGCCTCAATGCTCTCCCGCATGACCCGTTGGATTGAGCCTAGCGGCACTATGCGGCCAGTGCCTTTTGTCGCCTGCATTTCAAAGTGAAGAATGCAACCGTGATCGCCGGCTACGGCCAGGCCGATGACCTCGCCTACTGAAGGCTCGGCGGGCAGAGACACTTTTTGTACTCTGTCGGCATCCGGCAATGTAGGCACGACCTCTCGCTTCGAGGGTAACAGTCGCACCCCCAGCTTCACGCGATCGTACTCGCCGGGTGCCATCAGGTGGAGCTGTTCACGAACACGTTGGCGAAGCTCACACGCGAGTTCGAGAACCTCCGCCAGCTCATCCTCGGTGATCTTTCCATCGGGATACAGGAGTTTGATCATTCCTGAGGCGGTCTTCATCACGGCACGCTGATCGCGTCCGGAAAGCCCCTGAGCAGCCTTCGCCCCATCAATCAGCTCAAATCGAGATCTGACGGCGCCGAGTACATCGGTTCGCCGCAGCTCGTGCATGATCTCACAAAAATAGTCGGTGATGAAACCGTAATCCTTGGAATAGCTGTCGGGCGTAAGCTTCGGAATCTCCCACCCGGGCAAGTAGCCGTGAACGCGATCCAGAAACGCGATAACCTGCATAAAGTCCGGCAGCGGCTCAAATAGATGATAATATTTCTCGTGCGGCAGCCTACCCTGCACGTCTAGGTTGCCCACGAACACCAGACTGGCAAAGGCCAGCATTTCTTTCTTCCCTCGACTGAACTTCGCATCCTGCATGTAGCCCTGCATTATGCTCACCAGCGACTTGGGATCGGTGAAATCGGTATTGGCGATCTCGTCGAAAACGACGACGTCGCGCGTGCCCACCTCGCCGATCTTGCCGGTGTTCAGATTGATGAAAAGCTGCGCTGGCGTGGCCTTGCCGCCAGATAACACGTGGGCATAGTAGGAGATGTTGCGATAAAGATAGGTCTTACCCGTTTCCCGGGGCGCCAGCTCGATCAGGTTGACGTTTGTTTCGACCAGCGGGATGCACCTGCACAAGTAGAGGAGCTTTTCACGACGGTTCATTCTTTCCGGATCGAGACCGCAAGAGTTGATTAGTGCATCGACCCATTCCTCGCTGGTGAACTCAGAGCGCTTCTCGATGTACTCGTCCAGATTGACGACAGCGACCTGGAAGGGGGTGAAGGCTGTCACTTTGAAAGGACGTATCTTCTTATTGTGGATCTCAGTTTCGTCGTAGGTAAGGTCGACGGTGCCCCACATTCCGCCGGAAAGCAGCATCGGATACTGTCGCACTATGCTCTCGGGGATGTTCACGAAGTTCTCGTTGATGGCCGAAATTGCCGCCCAATACTTGTCCTCGGTCTCGACCAAGCGAGCATCGAGGTTGGCGATCACCGAGTGTTGCCGACTTTCGCGGATATAGTGGCGAATCTTTTCAACCTCAGCACCATAGACGAATGTCTCCTTCAAGCGGCGAACGACCTTCTCCATGTCCTGGTCGAATGATTCCTCGGAGCAGTAGTTATCGATCAGATACTCCAGCACGTACCGCGGGAACTCGTCCACGCCTGTGTTGATGGTGTGGGCCTTGTTTACAACCTTACCCCTGAAGACATCTCTCAATTTGACATTCATCCAACAATCCCCAATTTCTCCAGAAGATAATTAACTTTCTCGTAAGCGTCCCGCTGTCGTATCTCCCGTGCCTCCGGATCATACAGTTCGTCAAAATCGGCCACGTGCTTTGGGCCGATGTGCTTTTCCGATGAGAATTTGCCGGCAATTTTCACTAGCCCCTCACGAACGAGGCCATGATCGACGTGGGGCTGAAATTCTTCGATCAAAGCATCTAAGCCCCCCGGATAATTCGTGACGCAGAAATAGATATCCCACGCATCCTTTTCCTTGAGACGGTCGCAAAGGGCCATTCCTTTCATCACGAGAAATGGTACTATCGAGGCTATTCTAATACGGGTCGAGTCTTCACCGCCCCCTGGAAGCACCCCTCGGATAGTCACTTCTTCGTACATGTCGAAGGCGAGATCGGCACCGCGAGCCTTGCGCGCCTTGATATCCTGTATCTCCTGCGTACGGTGGCTCTTGCTAGAGCCATCGTATTCGCCAGCCAGCAAGTCAACCTGCACCGTGATTTCCTTGCCGTTAACGTAGGTAACTCGGTGGAATATGTAGGGCTGCTTCCCCGAGGAATAGCCTTTACTCAGTAGTAAGCGGCGGATCGTCTCATACCCTTGTTCCAGCAGGGTACGATGGTTCAAGGCAAGGTCAACATCTATGCTACCCACGTGCTTTGTCGAAGCACCAGGTAACAGCAGCTCAGGCACCCAGCCCCCAATAACGACAACATCGTCCCTGTACTCGCCTAGCAGATGGGTTACTTCCAACAGCACTGAGCGCGCTGCAGCAATTAGGTCTTCTGAGTAATCTGCCCGTCCGCCTGCCATAGTGGCCTGATAACCTCCTCCAAAACAGCGTCAGCAGCCTCGTCACCGCGCCCACGAAACCCCTTGAGATCAAGGTATAATTGGATCGACGACACTACTCGGGTATCCTCAACCTCCCTTACTCCGAAAAACACTCCCTTGTCGTACGGTTCCAACAGGGTAACATTTGCACCGCTGGGAACCCTCTTCAGGTTAAGCAATGAGGCTACACGTTCAATCTCGTCAGCGTACGCTGTTGCGCGCTGATAGCGAACAGACGGCGCGACCCGCACAGCGCCGGAGAAGCCGGACAGTGCGTAATTGATGCCTTCCTGGCGGCACACCTCATTCAATTCGGATTCGATCTCTCCGACGGACTTGAGGGAATAATAATCGTTGACCTGGTTTCGCCGGAAGTTGTAATTCTCCGACCATTCGGCCAGCAAAGCTTCTGGCTCGCTCAGCCAGAAGCCATCCTTGTCAACTCGAATCCATTCCCGATCAGCCAGTAACTTTTTCACGTTTGCTACCTGTCCCAGACTCACTTCCGCTTCTTCCGCCAGAGATTCCATTTTCCGTCTCATTACAGGGTCGAGCAGCAGGACTCGCAGCACTCTTTCTGCTTTGGGAGAATAAAGAGAACGTAGGTCGCGCTTCTCAGCGAAGAGGTTCGGTCTACCCTCTTTCTGAATAAACACCTGCCCAAAGCTCAAACGGCAGTTACCTGCCAGGTCCACATATCCGACACCTTCTTGTGAACAGATCTCCGCGGTCCGTGGCGAAATATACGGTGCGGCCAGCACCGCATAATCATACGGTAGGGCTTCACGGTATCTCCAGAGTTGGTTTATTCCTTCTCTGGCTAATCGTGGCTGTCCGCTGGTTTTCACCTCAACCGCAAGAATCCATTCACGATCTTGCGAATTCAATTTCACCAATATATCGATGCGGCCTTTTGCGGTCATCGACTCTTGTTCGGTATCTATGGCCTGGATAAACGGGACTTCTGCAAGGCAGCCTCGCAGAGCTTTCTCGAACCTATCAATATCGTGTTCCAATTGAGTGGTTTTCATTGTAATCACCATTTTCAGCACGTGCTGAAAAGCATTATAACAATGAAAACAACTCCTGTCAAGCGGTTTTCATTGCAAAGGCCATTTTCAGCATTCGCTGGAACAGGCAGTTTCACTGAAATAGCCTCTCCTGATCGCCCTTTCTCTCGGGGCCCTTCTTGCCCTGTTTCCCATTATCAGAACGGGATAGCAATCGCACGCAGATCTCGTAATCCTCTTCCACGCTCACCTGCGCTTCCTCCGACAGATTATCGGTCTTCAGCCCGCCCCTCTCGTACAGAAGCTTACCTTGCTCGTAAAGCCCAGATCTCTTGCAGACGCGAATCCATTCGGCCAACGTAGCGTCGGTCGCACGCTCTTTTTCCGGCACTGCCACCCCCTGCTCAATGAAGGCCACATAGCGTTTGACTCGATGGTTGGTGCCACTAGTTCTACCGCGAGCCTTCGCCTCTACCTCATCCTCGTTTGCTGGCAAGCGGTAGGTGCCATCCTGAGTCTTATAGAAGTAGTCTAACAGCCAATCTTGAAGCTGGCGACGTGGTTTATCCTTGACAGCGTAAATGTAGTGCTCGAAAACATCCGAATAGTGAACACCTTCGCCCTCTGGGTGCTTTCTTAACCAATTCGAAATGGAGTTGCTCACAATTCTTGCTGCCGCGTCCTCTTTGGCCGACTCAGCGACATCTACAACTTCCACCTCGGTTTCCTTTAGATACCATCGGCCTATCTCGTGTGTGCCGAACAAGTTCGGCTGTTCATTTTCAAAGAGATTCTTGGGCACAGGCTCGCGGACCTCTTCAGCCACCTGGCAGAGCAACGAGTCAAAGTTATGCACTTCCATTTTTCCTGCGCGAACCATCTTGCTGACCACTTCGTCATAGACGCGATCTTTGGTGGCTCCTGGATGTAGATTTAGATAGTCACGAATGATGCCACATACTT
Source organism: Chloroflexota bacterium (assembly GCA_023489135.1). Next base: position 16,380 of record JAMDCE010000439.1, on the reverse strand, counting down.
TTTCAGCGAAGGTCAGCTCGTCCTCGTCACCATCTATCGTCATGGCCGATGAGATTTCCCCTGGCTTTGGCTTGCGGAAGTTTATCACCAGATCGCGCTTGTTGACTTTATCAGCAGTGAGCTGATTATATGACTTCTGTTCTGTATCGATAAATGTTGCCGTGTCCGATTCGTCTGCAAGAAATCCGGTCTCGGCCATGATGTCCTGAATCAAAGCCCAAGTGCCTTCCGATGTATCATGGTAACAAAGCGATAGCCATCGTCCTGGTTTTAGTACACGGTAGCACTCTGCCATCGCTTTACGCATCCTGTCAGTCCAATCAGCTTCCGTCTTTCCACGCACCTCATTTATGATGATCTCGTCCTCGTGCCAATGCGTGTCGAACCCAAGCCAAGCTTCCCACACGAAATTGAGTTCGCCATATTGCACTTTGTCAGCATAAGGAGGATCGGTAAATATATAATCCAAGGAATTGGCCGCGATAGCGGAAAGGTCGGTACATGACTGCGTAGAGAGGAGCAATCTTCCGACCTCTCCGCCAGTATTCCGAATTTCCTTCGCAATGCCCGTCCAGGCACGCGTTAAGGTCAGCTTAACTTTCGACACAATCCCCTCGAAGGCATTCATTTCTTTGAAAGTCTGAGGCGTATAATAGGTTCCAGCTAACAACGGATAAGGGAAGCTCCACTTTGGGTCGTAGTTGCACATCCTGGAAAGTCCTAACGATAGAGAAGACACTGCAAATCGGATACGATCATCCGCAGCATTATTCGCAGCACTGAACCAAGCGGACAAAGCCCACAGATTGCGCTTCGTGTAAAGTTCGTCTACAGTGCGAAAATTGCTAGTGCCTGAACGCCACTTAACGCCCCAACGTTCACGATCTTCAGGGGCATTCATCATTCTATCTGTAGGATACCAATGCGGAATGTCCTTAGACTCGATTTCAAGAATTTTGCCCAAATCATACTTTTCAAAGTATTCTCGCTTCTTCTCATCTTGGTCATCGTGACGTCTCTGTGCGCGAGCAGGATTGCATTTGCCCTCACAGACGTAACTAATTAACACAGGGATTGCTCCAAGGCGCTCAGACCGTGTGCTGATTTCCTCAGTGATACCTCGGGAATAGCATCGTGGACAAACGCTAATCTTCTTTGACTTATCAGCAGCCGTCTTCCCATTAAGCTCGATGCAATCGAAAAGTGGAATCCTTTCAAAACATCTACCACAACGGAACACTTGAGAGTAGACTGTAAATACTGTTCTCGCTTTTCCTCCACAACGATCACAGCGCGTCTCATACAACCAATCTAACTCAGGCTTGACCTGCTCTTTAATGGCCTCGAAGCTCTTGTGAAGATGTTCAACATCAACTGGAGTGCAGTAATTCTTGGTGATGAAAGTGGCAGCCGGACTGCGATCTATTGCTATGACCTGACGCCCTTCCATCAATCCCGCAAGCGCGGTGCCTCCCGATCCGCAAAATGGATCTAGTACAAGATCGTCTGGTTTCGTATAGTGCCTTATGTATTGGCGAATAGCGTCGTGGGGCTTTTTCGACCAATACCTGTGCATGTTATAAATGGCGGTAACTTTGGTCGCTTCTATTGGCTTGCCAAAAGCTGGCACGCTGTAATCATCACTCTTTGTAACAAAAGGGTGGTCTTTCACGTGAGACTCGACGAAGGCCTGCAAGTTCGGGTTGGGTTTGTCCCTTGAATAGTATCCCTCCGACATCTTGTAGATACTGTCTCCGAAAAAGCTGGATTGAAGTTGATCTCCATTGCCTCTAGCCATACTTCTACCTCATGCCCTTCGGCGTCAGTCCAAGGATATTTCCGAGATTGCCGACCCGACGGACTACTTTCTCTGAGTTCAATCGCAAGGTGAACCGGTGCATCTGCACTTTGCGAATAGTTCGTGTCCCTTTCCGATAGCTGGCTGTAATAGTCAGCGTGCGCTCCATCACCCCCTGGCGGCGCTCGTCGATAGTGGCGTCAGAGGGATCGGGACGGAAGCGATATGGAACTTCTAGTCCGTCAACCGGAACAAATATGATCCGTCGCTGCAGAGCAAGATGATCGGCCTCGCGGCTGCAGTTCCCTTCGATCTCAACCTTGATTTCGTCTGAAACGGCGCCGCTTTGTGGCGTTCGATTGAAACGAAACCGATACTCCAGTTCCTCTCCTTCGACGGCTTCTTTAGGGCCGACAATCGGCTCGAATACTAGCGATCCCTCCTCACGCGATTTGGCCCGCAGAACCACCATCGGGATCAACATCTCCTGAATCGAGATCCCGCCGTGGGAGTACGCATCGGGATTGTATGGTGACCCCGAACGCCTAAACGAATACCCTATTCTGGGAAACACTATCGCCCCGTATTCCTTATAAGCCACACTGCCGGACTTCGCGCCCGTCTTAGCACCTGCAACACTTTCCTTTTGCGGCATTCGCAGTTGCTGCGGCGTGAAGGCGATGATATTATCTCGCACCTTCTGCGGGAGGTTAATCTGGTGGACAGGGTAGCGCAGCCGGCAGTTTAAATAAGAGCAATCAGAAGGTTCATTCAAATCACCCTCCTCGAACCAGAGAGGCTGACGGCTAATCCTGCCAAAGCCGTGGTCAGCAATCACAAATACCTTAGTTTGAGGAGTTAGTGCGCGAACGATAGCCATCACTTCGGTATCGATGATGTTCTTCAAGTGCTGCTGGTACACAAAAGCGAGTGGACGTGAAGGTACTTCCCGTCCATCGGGCAGCGTTTTCAGTTTCACCTTGTGCAACTCGCTGTCACATAGCTCAAAGATATACACGTCAAGGTTTCCCGCTCGGTAGCGCACGGTTTCGCCCGTCCCCGCGGCAGGCGGGCTCATCACTTTCACATCGCCCGAGTAATTAAGTTCACGCACCAGAGCATTCTTGAGCAACTTGTCCTCTCCAGCCCCGGTGTCAAATTCATCTGGAAACGTGCCAGCGGAAATGGCCTTTCGCGTGATGTGGGTCTCCGTAGGGAGAAGAGAGCTGGCCGGCAAATCCTCGACTATCTCCAAACGGTCCAACAGAATCGGCTTCAGCAGCTCGTCCCAGATATCGTAGCGCAGGCCATCGAAGATCAAGACCACCGCCTTTTCATTCATGGGGTCCCAGTGCGCTTTAAGGCAACGCCGGATGAACTGGCTCGTCAACCTGACCTCACTATCTTTTGTTACCCAGTTCGGATACTGGATGGCGACGACGTCCTGGAAGCGACGATTCAGCTCGTCTAACTGCGCATTTACTTCGGCGGTGATATCTCTAACCCGCTTGCGAATACGATCTATTGCGTTGACGAAAAGAGACGGCAATTCGTCCTCAGCCCGCGGCAGAAACTCGGCGCTGCCCACCAATCGTTCCAGTGCTGATAGGTAGTATTCCAGGCGATTGATCCTCTTGTCGTTCCACGTTGTCCTGAAGAATCTAAAATCGAGATCGGCGGTCTTGGTTACCTTCAAAAGCTTGATTGTGTCGGCAAGGGCGTCACGCAGCGGTTTGATCTCGATAGACAGACTGTACGCCTCTTTCAGGTTTGACCAGACTTGGGAGGTGCGTAGTTCGACAATTGTGCTGGAAGCGCTGGTGGTATCTGTGAACAGGAAGCTCGCCAGCTCATTATGCTCCGGCAACGCAGGCTGCACCGCAAGGCTATTATCGAGGCCAAGCAGCAAAGCGAGAGATCGAACCAACGTCGAATAATGCTCTCGCTGGACCGCCGCCGCGAACCCCGAATGGTTGCTCAGCTTCATCTGATCGATAAGCAAAAGGCGCAACGCATCCTTATCCAGGCCATCCTCCAAAGCCTGGAGGTCGCGTCCAGCCTGGATGGGGTCCTTTTCCACCAGCTTGGCCGCTGCCTCTCGCAACACGTTGGCCTCAACGCCCGTGAATTGCACTAGCGAAGGATCCACGTTGGCCAGGAGAAGCGCCCAGTTGCCCAGATGTTGTTCCAGAATCGCCGCAAGGTAACAGGCACGAACAACCGTTTCCGGATCGTGATTCGCCAACCATCGGAATGGCGGAGGAGCCTTGATCAACGCATCCTTAATCGGGTTGGTGACGTCGGGCAGCAATGATTCGAGTTCCGCCAGCGCCTCGTGGCTGAGCAGCCCGATTCGCCAGTAGTCTTCGGCCTCCAGCTTCTTGAAGGCCGATTCTGGAACGCCTAGAGCGGCGTGGGCGACGATAGTCTGCAGATCGTGGTCGGTGAAACGATCCTTGCTCGCGTTGCGTAACTTCTGATGGGCAATAAGAACTCCAGGTAAACTACGTGAGATGAACCTTGCGCATTGTGGATCATTCGTCTCCAAAGGCCAGGTAGGATCGCCGGTAACCTCGACCAGAAACTGGCGTAAGTCCAGATCGATAATCGCCTCTCCTGGCGTATTGGTCAAAAGGTCAGGATAAAAAAGGGGCGGGGCCGATGACGTCGATGCTGCAATTCGCCTTCTCGCGGGTGTGCGATCTACCAATAGCAGCTTTTGAGTCTCTGGATCAGCTATGGCACGTTCGTACAGATCGCGGAAGACCATGTTAGTGGCAGCAACGATGACGGTGTAGCCGCTGTTTCGTGCGAAGGCATCAATGGCGCTATCCGTCTCCGGACTAGGTAGTATAAGTAGATGGTCCTTCACAACGATATTGGATGATTCTTTCACTGCTTCCAATCTGGATAGCAGCCAATCTCTCAAACTCATCATCCCCGCGCAACCCCCTCACTCAATCTGCAGCATCGGCAGGGTATCTCCGTCACCTTCGATGCTGGCCATTTGTTCCTCCAGGTACTTGCGGAACTCGTGGCCGAGCTGCTCGATCTGGTTACGCTCCACGGTGCCGAGACTCGGCTTGAAACCGGCAACCTTTACTTGCTTGACCACTATCTTCTTTAGATAGCGGTTGATGGTTGCGACGACGTCAGGTTCCTCCAGGCAGGCTTTCAATAGCAAAGCGCGCACATCCACCACGCATTCGCACTTCAGCAGGCCGGCAATAACGGGCGCCGCCTCGCCTTGCGCAAGTCGCTCGCGGATCGCTGGATTAAGGAATACTTCCATCTTCTGGTTTACAGCTTGGTCGAACAGCGATCTGGCTTCGCCTGCGAGGCTTTCTGCGTAGCTGATATGCTGAAACGCGTTTCCGAAAGTGAGTCCACATTCGTGAACTGGTCCGGTCTTCAACTGTTCTCGAATTGAGATTGGCGACGAATTCGGACACGTGAAAATCTTTGCCATTTGTTGCGCAAAACCCTTCTCTAGCGACTGTGAAACCGGTGGCTGCAGCACAGTTATCCCTTCCAGAACGCGCAAAGCCCCGAATTCGTCGCCGCGCAGGATATCACGTATCTTCCCCCCCTCTTTCTCTAACCACTCCATCACCGCGTCGTGCGTCTTTACGTAGAGAGAGGTGTACTCGTGTATCAGCTCACCGATGGTCCCAGTTTCCCCCGTCGCTGGAGGCACGTGGCCGACTAGTTCGGTTCTCAGCGCGACATCGGAGTCGATGTACCGCCGAATGTCCGCAAGCTTCAGCGCAACCCCTGATGATAAGCGACGAATCCCATCGAGTTGCTTGTCATCATCGGGCAAGGAGTGGCTACAATAGGCGTGGGCAGCCCTGATATCTGTTTCATAAGCGAGGAAACCCTTCACGTTGCGATAGTCTTGAAGGCGGTTCGCTAAGTCGTCGACATCTGGCTCCGAAACAGCCTCGTCCTCGAAGGCTCGATAGCCAAACGCTTCCTTCAGCCCGTGAAGTAAGAGTTGGATGTCATCACCGCCTGTGATATCTTTCGCAAAAAGCTTGGCAACCTGCTGCATTTCCTTTTCGTATGGGTTGGATGCCTTCAAGGTCTCAAACAGGCTAGCGGCTTTTGCAAGCACGCGAGACGATTCCTCTCGTTCCTTCTCGAACAAATGACGCAGCTTTGTCCGGCAAACCGTTATCGCCGCGTCATCGTGGGTCGAGGGAATCGACTCGTCGAGTAGTTTCTCCGCGTAGGGCCGCAGTACTTCCCAGTTCTCTGGCTTGGCCAGCTTGTGGACCTCGGTCAAAGCATCGAGTACCTTGGTGGAAAAGTCGATACCGGCGATATTCGAATAGTCGATGAACGAGAAAGGCAATCCGGATTTTGGCCCCAACGCAACGCGAATCTTCCCTTGCCGAGCCAGGCACAGGAGGTAAATCTGGACCATCCTTCGCGTCAAACCGTAATCCTTGGGTCCGCCGATTCCCATAAAGTTCTTGTAGAGCGTCTCGACTTTCATAGGAGAGGAATCGGAGTCCAGCTTGTCATCGATGAAGCTCCACATCTCGCTGGCATAGCGATTATCCGAAACGTCGAGTTCCCGCTCGGAGCTTTTCTTCATGATCTTCAACGCGAAACCGAAGTTCTGCGCGGCGCTGATACTCTGGTCGGGCTTGGCTCCCTTCGGGATGCTACCAGTCCTCACAATGCCATTGATCACCTTCGCCCCTTCCTCCTTCTTGAAGATGAACGGGTGATCGAACTTGATGTCGCGGGATTCGTAGGCGGCGCTAAGGACGCGACTCACGATCGGGGTCAGGATCGCAGGCAACTCACCGGCCACGTGGAACTCCATCTGGGAGTTGTTCGGCGCGTCGATTCTTCCCCTGGCGTAGCTGTTATCAACGACCTTGGCGATCTTCCCCAAATCTGTTCGTAGAGCTTCAGCGACCCAGCTGATTACGGTCGCCGCGTCTTCGGAATCCTTGCCTTGCCAACTTGAGATCAATTTGCGGTACGCCGCAAAATCGATCAGGCGGTCGCGCTCATCTGCGGTGAGGTCTGCCGGCGTCCAAAGGATAATCCGAGGGTCTTTGCGCTGGACCAAGAGCTTGGCGATCACATCCGCCGAAACGGGCTTGTCGGCCACGAAAACGGCGAAGTCTTGATCGGTTTGATCGGTGTCGATGGAAGGCAAAGGCAGATTATCGGTCGATTGGCTTGTCAGATTACGCATCTCGACGCGACCCTGCACCTGCCGTCCTTGCCATACGATGTCGATGGGCTGGACGCCACTTCCAGACTTAGACTTATCCTTCCACTGAGCGCCAAAGGGGGCAATATCACTGAAAATGGATTTGACACCGTTCGAAAGATCGATAGTCATTTGGCGAGTCCGAATCGGCCATTCGCCAAGCGCTAACAGATGCTGCCAGGCCAGCTGCTGCATAAGTTGGTTCGACTCTGCCTCATCACGAGCTTTCTCGAACTCGTCAGATGGGTTGATCCCCTGAATCACCGGCTCGAACCGGTAGAGCGGTCGCTTCTCGTCATCGAAGCTTTGCACGATTTGCGGCAGTTCTCTCCTCAGGTTGTCGGCAATAGTCTCGTAATGCTGGATGTTTTCATCAGGGTTCTCCGCCTCGTCTCGTCCAATCAATATCGAGTTGGCGATCTCTTCTGGCGTAATACCTTTTTGCCTAGTCCGGCCGATGTGATACAAGAAAAGGGTCTGAACCGTCTTGACAGCTTTGTCGCGGTGGACCTTCAAAGGGCCTTTTGTCACGGCCTCGATCTGGCGTTTGCAAGCCTCATAAGCCTTGTAATCGGCCTCGCGGCTGGCCTGAATTGCAGCTATTCCGGCGTGAACGCCACTGGGATCTTCCTCGTAGCGTACGGCTTCATCGAACAATTCCCATAGGCGGATAACCTCGCGTCCCTTGTTCTTAACCTGGTGTTTCAATGTCTGATGCATAAAATGGATAGCCGACCTCGCGGTAGTGAGTTCATAGGTGATAGCCCTGACTACTTCCAGCGCCGGCCTGTGAAATGGGAAGAAGCGATCAAACTCTTGCTCTCCAATGCTATTCGGCCAGGTGAACCCGTGTTTGTAGTGTAGATAGTAGTTGCTGATGGCGCCGGGATCCTTGATCTCACGCACACGGGACAACACAATTTCGTAGTAGCCTTTGTCCTCCTCCAGCAGCTTGACCAGTTTCAGGCGTTCATCGGCGATGATATTACCAACGCCCATTCTGCTTACGATCGCCTGTTGCGCCGAGCAGACCGTCCAAACCGGCAGACTGTGAACCTTCGCCAAACGGTTGGAGAGAACGACCAGAGTTTTCTCGTCGTCTTGCCGCTGGTCGTCATCCCTATCCTTCATAAACAAGGATATCTCATCAAGCACGAGCAACACGCCGCTATAGCCCTCGGCCATAACGGTGTCGATCAAGTGCTTGAGAATATCCTCGGTCTCAGCAGCGATTTGTGGGCGCACTTTGAGGTATTCATCGTAGAAACGCCAGAGCTTGTCACCACAACTGCGCTTGTATTCAGGCGACTTGTTTTGCTGGATGTTGTGGATGAAATCGTCGATCTCCTCAAACTCATCTTCCTCGAAGAAACGCGAATCGCGCAGGAACTTCTTGAGATCATTCCTATAGCGCGCCAAATCTTCGTTCAAGAAACGATCGGCAAGGAGTTCGGCTGGATACAGCGATAGGTTCTTGCCCACTTCAAGCTCCAACTGCTCCTTGGCCGCATCGAGAATGTACTCCGTTAACCGTCGGCCCTTATCTTCGATACCAACGGTGCCACCGCCAACACCGACTAAGGTCTTGACGATGACAAAGATTCCTCGTCCCTGTGTGCTCTTTGCCTTGATTCCCTCTTCCCAAAACTGGTAGAGAGACTCGCGTTTTCCTCGGCCCGCCTTCTGCTCCTTCCCACGAACAAATTCCCAGGCCTCTTCACTGCCTAGGCCGAGGGCCGAGAGGAAGCAAAGCAGGTGCGATTTGCCGGAGCCAAACTCCGCTTGAATCCAATATCCCTGGCCGACGGGGTTATCCTTTCGCTCTGGCTTATAAGGCGCGGCTATCCTACGGAGTATGTCGTTGAGGAATGGCCGTACGGGGTCAATCTGGAACTCGTGAATCGTTTGGATTTCTGGCTGCCGTTTTTCACGAGCAGCGGGGGAATTGGAGTCGGCCCAGACGTGCTTCTCCAGCGAATAGACAGAGATAATACGATCTGGAACCGTGCATATCTCGTCTAGGCTCTTGCGAATTGCGAAAAGATCTTCCGTTTTTGACATTGGCGATCACCTCGTTAAAGCGATTAGATATCTGATTAGATATCTATTGAGGTTAAGCCGTGAGTTCCCAAAGGTGGTTTTCGGCAATCAGGTTCGAGGGTATCGTATAGCTGCCATCGACCGCATCCGGGAACATCGTTATTCTGCCGCGTTCCCTCTTTCCTGGGAGGAGCAGCACTACCTGATAGTTATCGGCGGCCAGCGTGCGAAGGGTATTGAGTTCCACACGGTAGGCAAAGAGCATTTCCAGGTTCGCCAGAACCACCAGTCCTTGATTGGCAAGCTTCGAGCGTAGGAACAGATCAAACGCCCGGGCGACATGAGCAGCGGTGGGCGCTGGCATCTTGGACTCGTTCTTCACCAATGTACGAAACTCGTCGTCAGGTATATCTTCGAGAATACCTCTGTTTACAGACAACGGCTCGGGAAAGTACTGGCCGGTCAGCATCTTAGCCTGGCGCAGCTTTGCCGCGAATGCATCCAGGGCTTGATAGGTGCCCAAAACGCCGTACAAATGACGACCGACTTGCACCGCCAGCTTGCTTTGGAGATTTTCTATGATCTCGGTATCCGTCATATCTGACCTCCGTCTCCCACAAGCTGCTCTACCACTTGTGCCAGATTGTACTTGGTGGTGAATTGGCGAAAGCTGTCTATCTCTGAAACCTTGGAGATGATCCCTGAGTTGCGCAGTTCGTAGAGGGCAGGAAGAATGCGATCAGGGTTCCAAAGCATAGCCCGCACCGCTTCGTTACTTTCCAACCTGTCAATGTCGTACATTCCAGGCTCCGGAAACTCGCTGTGGAGGACAAAAGCAAAGGAAGGCAACAAGATCTCGCGGAACGACATGGCAATAGACGTCTTGTCCGCCCTCGCCACGCCGCTATCTTCCAACACGTCCACCACAGCCTGAGAATGCTGCACGATGCTCTTAGCAGACGGAAAGCGTTCAATCATGTAGCGTCGCAACGCTATGCGCTCTAACCTGCCCTGGCCTATCCCTGGTAGCAACAAATTCCCGACTATGTCCAGCAGCAGAGACTCTGCTTTTGAAAATCGGTAGTAACAAACATCGCCGAGTTCCTGTCGACCTGCGAACTTCCTAGCAAAGCGCAACATCCCCGGATCAGCGTACCCCCACGGAAACATGCGGCGTACAATGTAGTTCGAGTACCGATGGCGCGTCTCCTCCGCGTTGAAATGAAGGTTCTGCCTGACGTACGCTCGTATTTCATCCAAGGACTGGGTATCTGGTAGTTGGGGCAGCAGGTGCATCGATTCTTTTATTAGCGCCTTGCCGAATAGCCCGGTCCCACGGCGAGGGCGCACGCTCTCGGGCACAATCGCCGCCGTCCCTTCCGCCGATTCGTTTTCTTCTTCCACGAAAGGGATCTCTTCCGGTTCGCCGGAGTTCTCGTCCTCTCTCACCTCATCTTGAACTAGTTCAAAAAGCGTTGATTGCATTGTCTTTGGTTCCATTCTAGTCAGAGTTCTATCTTCTTCAGCTTCAACCGAGGCTCTATGAATACGAATCCAATCGACGAGCTTTAACAGCACCGCCGAATGTTCACCCAGGCCATTCACTGCAGCAAGCGCCTTCGCATCCGCCTTCAGGACGCCAGAAAGGCTGCTAAACTCAGCCATCAAGTTCTTCACCAATGGCTGCAAATCTTTCTGGGGGATAGCGTAGGACAGGAGCAGTTCCAAGAGCGCCTCGTCGGTCAGTGCGCCCTCCCCTCCCGCCAGGAAACGCTCTTTGATTCTCTTTCTATGGCCAGCCTTGCTGTTATCTTGCATACGCGCACCTACCAAGCGCGCCAATCATACGAAGGCCCGAGTCCCTTTGTCAAGAAAGCCGCGTTTTGCGGCTAACCTCCGGCATAAGCGGGCACCAGAACCACCCGGTCACCGTCGTGCAACTGGGCGTCGAGACCACCGGCCAGCTCCAGGGCTCGATCGTTGAGCAGGAGGTTGACCAGGCCGGTCACCCGATCCTCGTCGAGGGAGTATACGGCCTGGGCCAGCCGGGGATGCGATTCGTGGAGACGAACCAGCAGGCCGCGCACCGATTCTTGTGGCCGGATCTCCATTCTCCATTGAGCGCGGCCGGAGCGCCGCTCCTGGAGTAGATCGGTGAGCCACGGTACGATCTCTATCACCGCGCAGGGGACAGTGAGGTGGTCCTCTCCGTTCAACGATTTCTCCCAGAAGGAAATGCAGCCGCTCCGATTTCACATTATACCACGCTTGCGTCCGAGTTTAGGGGACTTTCCCCTGCTCAGCATCTTGCTGGCACGTATCTTGCTACAGGGGGAGGTGGGGATTTGCCTCGCACAAGAATAGAAGGAGGAACGGGCATGGATTTTTCTAATCCCTTCACCGGCATGGTGCCCGGTCGGAAGCTCAATATGGAAGAGATTCTCCGAGCTTTGCGCCTCGACGTCGCCGCCGAGCTGGATGCGATCAACCTGTATCAGGCGCACATCGACGCCATCGACGACCCGAAGGTCAACGCGGTGATCGCGCACATCCGGGATGAGGAAAAGGAGCACGCGGCGGAGTTTATGTCCCTCATCAACGAGCTCGATCTGACCCAGGCGCAGAAGTTCGCCGCCGAGCATAACCAGGCTATCGAGAGTGGACACGAGGAAGCCCTGCCGGTCGGGCCGGCTGCTGCCGAGCTTTTGCAGTTCTCGGGAGAGAAATCCGCGCCCTCATCTATGACCGCACCTCAGGGCTTCACGGTCGGCAGCCTTTTGGATCAGGAGCAGTAATAAGATGGCAGACTTTCTTCACCGAGACGAGGCGCCCTTAACCCAGAGCGAGTGGGACCAGTTAGACAAAGTGGTTGTGGACGCGGCCAGCAGGGTATTGGTCGGGCGACGATTCATCTCCGTCGTCGGCCCTTTTGGACCCGGGTTGCAGGAAGTGCCCAGTTACGTCTTCACCAGCATAGCGCCGGCCATCGTCGACGTCCTGGGGCAGGATGATCCCAATCCCGTGCGCGCCACCCAGCGGCTCCATCCCGTTATCCCTATGATATACAAGGATTTCTGGCTGTTCTGGAGGGACGTGGAGACGAGCCATCGATTCTCCGTGCCTCTGAGCCTGACCCCGGCCGCGGCGGCGGCGGCATACGTCGCCCAGAAAGAAGACGATTTGATCTTCAACGGCAATGAGGCCCTGGGATACGAGGGACTGCTGACGGTGGACAACCGGCAGGAGCTTCCCCGCCGCGACTGGGCCCAGATGGGCGCCGCTTTCGCCGACACGGTCGCCGCCATGAAGCTGCTCGTTTCCCAGGGATTCTTTGGCCCCTATGTCATGGTTACCAACCCGACCGATTACGCCTCCATGGCCAGGGTCTACGAGAACACCGGTGTGCTGGAAATCGAACAGGTTCGCAAGATCATGACCGCGGGCATCTACCAGTCACCCTCTATCCCCGATGGAATAACGCTGGTCGCCTCCATCGGACCGCAGAACTTCGACCTGGTCATCGCCCAGGACCTCACCGTCGCCTACCTCTCCACGCAGAACCTCAACCATCCGTTCCGGGCACTGGAGAGTCTGGTGCTGAGGGTACATCGTCCGGGGTCGCTATGCACAATGCAGCCTGGAGTGGCCGCGGGAGGAGAGAGGCGTCGCAAATGATAGCGGTTCAAAAGGAGCGAGGGGAGCCGGTTCACCGACTCCCCTCGCTAAGTACGCGGATGGTCCCAAGGTCAATACCGAGCCGTGCTACTGTTTGGTCTTGGAATTCCTGCTAACCCATTTAGCCGAGTTTGTCGCACTCAATGGTATATCCTTCTCGGCAGAACATTTGATGCATCGATGGTGGTAATGCGAGACTCCTTCGATCCGAATCGACGTGACCTCCCAGTAGTGTGGTGGGCACAGCGGGGCTTGCTTAACCTCTGACATCCACTCTCTCCTTCTAGCAGTTCCCATTTGTTTGGGGAAAACTGGGGAAACGAAAAGAGGCCGCGAACCGCGATCTGGCCAGTTCCATGACAAGAGGAATCGTGGCCCACGCAACCTCTCCTACTATATCACAAAACTTAGCATAAGTCAAGCATTTTAGCCGCCGAGCATCCTTGCGGCCGATAGATAGCCAATCGCTCGGCCGGGGCCGTGCGTTGTCTTGACCGCTGCTTGCGCGCGCAATAAGTTGATTGTATACTTGGCGCACCAGACTAACCCGGACTTTAGGAGGTGGCTACCATGCAGATGCTGCGCGTGAACATGGACGATCTGCGGGCTCGACGCGAGGAGATACCCGAACCGTATCGGGGTTGGGCCGGCCGAGGGTTCCTGGCCAAAGTGCTCGAGCACGAAATCCCTCCCACCTGCAATCCTCTCGGCCACGATAACAAGCTCACCCTGGCCAACGGCTTTTTCGCCGGCACCCGATTGTCCAGCGCGGGGAGGTTATCTGCCGGGGGTAAGAGCCCGCTGACCGGGGGAGCCAAAGAGAGCAACGCCGGGGGGACGGCGGGCGATGCGCTGGCACGAATCGGGCTGAGGGCGATCGTCGTCGAGGGCCGAACGACGCCCGGGGGGCTCTACGTGCTGGTGGTGGGCAAAGAAAAAGCCGAGCTAGTTGCCACACCGGAATACGCCCGACTGGGGACGTTCGAGCTTTGCCGGCGCCTGCAGGATAGATTCGGGCCGAAGGTGTCCATAATCTGCATCGGGCCGGCCGGCGAGATGAAGCTCGGCGCCGCCGGAATAGCGGTTATCGACCAGGACGGTTTTCCCAACCGCTACGCCGGAAGGGGCGCGTTGGGAGCGCTAATGGGCTCCAAGGGTTTGAAGGCCGTCGTCGTCGAAGAGAGCCGGGATTCCGCGCCCATGCACGATCCGCAAGCCTTCAAGGAAGCGCAGAAGGCCTTCAACAAGGCCATCTTAGAGTCGCCGGCGACCGCCAGGAGCTTCCCCGAGCTGGGCACGATGGACATGTTCAACCGCACCCACCGGCTGGGAGCGGTGCCGACGCGCAATTTCCGCACCGGCACCTTCGAGAAGTTCGACGACATCAGCCCCGAGAGGATGAGGGACACCATTCTCGCTCGGGGAGGAGAAGGAACGCCAACCCACGCCTGCATGGCCGGGTGCATGGTGCGTTGCTCCAACATCTTCCCCGACCAATGCGGCAAGACCATCGTATCCCCCATCGAGTACGAGAACGCCATCCTGTTGGGCGAGAACCTTGGGATCGGCTCTTTTGATGCCATAGCTCGGCTGAACTACCTCTGCAACGACCTCGGGTTGGACACCATCGAGACCGGTGCGGCGCTGGGTGTGGCCATGGAGGCGGGAATCATCCCCTTCGATTCCTTCGAGGACGCGGAAAGGCTGCTCCAAGAGATTGGCCAGGGCACGCCGCTGGGGAGGATCGTCGGCCAGGGAGCCTGTACCGTCGGCAAGGTGTACGGCGTCGATCGAACACCGGCGGTGAAAGGCCAGGGTATTCCCGCTTACGACCCCCGCGCCATCAAGGGAATGGGCGTTACGTACCTCACCTCGCCGATGGGCGCTGACCACACCGCGGGACACACGGTGAAATACAAGGTCGACCATCATTTGAGGGACGGTCAGACCGAGGTCTCGCGAGAGTCCCAGATAGACACCGCTAAAAATGACACCCTCAACCTTTGCAGTTTCGTGAGGGCCGCCATAGATCCTCACCCAGAAGTGGTCGTCGCTCTCTACAACGCGGTCTATGGCACCAATCACTCCACCGATTTCCTCAGGCGTCTGGGCCTGGACACGTTGAGGTCGGAGATCAAGTTCAATCGAGCCGCCGGCCTGACCTGGGCCGATGATCGGTACCCCGATTTCTTCCTGAACGAGAAGCTTCCTCCGTACGACGTCGTGTTCGACGTGCCCTACGAGGAAATCGACCACTTCTGGGATTTCCTGGACGAGGCCTGAGATCCAGGTAAGCTTCATCGATCACGCCAGATTCTGCGGCCGGATGTGTCAGTCCGGCCGCGCAGCTTTTTGCCGGTCTGGACCTGAGGCATCTAATGCTGGGCAAATTAACATTCATTTAACAAATGACAGCACCATTGTTAGCAACTGCCCTTCATAATAACCTTAGAGAACTGTAGAATATTATCGGCGAACAAAGCGGCCATAATGACGGCGCAGGCCGAAGATTCCTGGGGGTATTCTTCTGGGGGGATTCTTATTGAGGAGGACTCGATCAGCAAATGGGAACTGAAGCAAAAAGGCTCGCAGCGAGCCAGCCGCTGACGATGAAAAGGATGGGGCGCAACAATTACCTGGCTCTCCTGGCCGCCTTCGCGGCCAGCGCCGTGATCGGCTATGCCGCATACCAGAATCTTTTTGCCGCCTCGGCCCCCATCGCTCCCCTGCAGACGGCGGTGGTTCGTCGGGGCGATATCGCGGCGACCGTGTCGACCACGGGAAGCGTCACCCCCATCCGGCAATCCAAGCTAACCTTTGCCACCAGCGGCACCGTGAGCCAGGTGCTGGCCGGTGTTGGCGACAAGGTGAAGGCCGGGCAGGTGCTGGCCAAGCTGGATACTTCCACGCTGCAGCTAAAGCTCGATCAAGCCGGGTCATCCCTCCGCTCCGCTCAAATCAAACTGGACAGCTTGAAAGCCGGATCGAGGCCCGAGCAAATCGCCGCGGCCAAGGCCTCGCTGCAAAGCGCTCAAGCCAAGTACAACGACCTGGTCGCCGGACCGACCGACGCGGACCTGAAGACGGCCGAGGATGCCGTCTCCAACGCTCAAGCGGCGCTTATCAAGGCCCAGGGCGACCTGAGTAAGCTCAAAGACGGCCCCTCGCAGGATGCCATCACGGTGGCCAAGGCCGACCTGGAAAAGAAACAGGCCACCCTGGTGAAGGCGCAGGCAGACTACGATCGGGTGGCCTGGCGGGGCGACATCGGCGCGCGGCCGGAAGCCGTGGCGCTGCAGAACGCCACGTCGGATTACCAGGCCGCGCTGGCCACCTACAACCTGAAAGTGGCTCCGCCCAAACAGGAGGACCTCGACCTAGCGCAGAAGAACGTGGAGAGCGCGACCGCCGGGCTGGCCAGCGCCCAGGCCAAGCTCGACCAGCTCAAAGCCGGGCCGAAGCAAGCTGATGTACAGGCTGGTCAAAGCACCGTTGCAGCGGCCAAGGCCGACCTTGCCCTGAAGAGCGGGCCGGCCTCGGACCTGGACCTGGCGGCGCAACAGGAGGCGATCAAACAGGCCCAGCTCTCGGTGCAGCAGGCCCAATCGGACCTCGACAAGTCCTCCCTCCT
>JAMDCE010000520.1 GCA_023489135.1 Chloroflexota bacterium | reverse complement strand
GTCTTGCGGGTCGATCTAACCAAGAAGCGCTTCTGGGTCGAGGAGCGCCCGGAACTCTTTGCCCGCGGGCTCGGCGGGCGCAAGCAAATACGCACAGGAGGTAATTTACGCCCCGCTCAACATCTACCACTGCCAGGCGCTTGGGCACAACTCCTCCTCCACTCGGGATCTGTTGTCTACTAGCCTATAAACAACTCAATCCCAACCTGCCACACTACTGTTACCCTTACCCTGGGCTCGAGCCGCCGCTGAGGCGGGCAAGCTAAACTCCGTTAGGCTGGTCATCCCCACCAGGAGAGTGTGGCTAGCGGCCCTTCAGTTTGCCAGCATTGAGAAGCAGCAACAGAGCTCATGGGAATCCAACACGATGCTTTTGCAAAATCGAGCAGCAAAATAGGCTCCCCGCTTAGTGTTATCAGTCGGCGAGGGCCTTCATGTCGGCTTAGCGTAACTCCCAACCGGAGTTTTGTCAAACCCAGTATCCAGGTCCGATTGGCTGCTCACCACGTACTTAGAGCAGCGGGCGCCACTGTCACTTTGAGCAGTCCGAATGCGACAAAACGCGCCCTTGAGTCGCCCGCCAAGGAAAAGTAGTTACGCTAACTATAAATCCTTAGCAAAACCGCTAAGCTTCACGCAACACTTGCCGGGGTTTTCGAGCAGGTGATAAAATAGCGCTCGTGTGAAATGTTCCACAGGACGTATCTCGCCTCGTGTGAAAGGAGCAGACTATTAATCACGCCCTAATGATGTTTTTGGCTGCCGGCTTGATCGGCGCCCTAGCGCTGTTAGCGGGCGCCTTGCTGGGCCCCAAACGCGGCACAACCGACAAGCTCGCTGCCTATGA
This sequence comes from Chloroflexota bacterium, assembly GCA_023489135.1. Next base: position 3,885 of record JAMDCE010000520.1, on the reverse strand, counting down.
GTCCGGCATCCCTGCCGAGAGCACAGCCCGTGAACGCTTCCCGGTACACTTCTACCTGGTCGCCATGATCTTTATTCCCTTCGATATCGAAGTCGCCTTACTGGTTCCGCTAGCAGTGAGGTTTAACCTCGATCCACAGTTTCTGTTCTGGCAGGCGCTGTTTTTTATCGCCATCCTCACCGTCGGCTACGTCTACATCCTCAAGCGCGGCGTCTTGAACTGGAAGTGATATGAGCCTACGCGATCTGTTTGAAAAAGATGTGCAAGAGCTGGAAAATGAAGGTATCCTGTTCTCAAGAAGCGCTTAGCAAAGCCTTGAACATAGTTGGGCGGGCGGTGGCCACCCGCACGACGCTTCCCATAGTGACCAACGTCCTCATGTCCACCGAGGAGTCTTCCCTGCGCCTGGCGGCGACCAACCTGGAGATCGGGATCAATTGCCGGATGCCGGCGACCATCGGGGAGGCCGGGTCCATCGCCATTCCCGCCCGGCTATTGACGGAGCTGGTCCATTCCCTCCCCAACGAGCAGATCGAGATGGAGGTATCGCCGCAGAACTTCAACATGTCGGTCCGCTGTCTGCGCTACGATGCCCGGATCAAGGGCCTGGATGCCCGGGACTTCCCGCCCATACTGGCGCCGGCCGATTCCATCACCACGACCATCGCCGCCGAGACGTTGAAGGACGCCATCAAGCAGGTGGTCTTCGCCGCCGCCACGGATGACACCCGTCCGGTGCTGACCGGCGTTTATGTCAAGCTGGAGGAAGGCGAGATGACCCTGGCGGCCGCCGATGGCTTTCGGCTGGCCGTACTGAAGGCTCCCGTCCTGCGGGAGATAGAGGCCCCGCTGGAGGTCATCATCCCCGGCCGCAGCCTGGTGGAGCTCAGCCGCATCATCGAAGAAGAAGAGAAGCCGGTAGAGGTGACCGTCACCCCGGCCAAGGGCCAGATACTCTTCCACGCCACCAGCGTGGACATGTTCTCGCAGCTCATCCAGGGCACCTTCCCCAACTACAGCCAGCTCATCCCCACCTCCTTCAGCAGCCGGGTAGTGGTGCCGACCGACGACTTCCTCAAGGCGACCCGCGTGGCCGCCATCTTCGCCCGCGACGCCAGCGGCATTGTCCGTCTTCAGATGGCCCCCGGCGACGAGATGTTGCCCGCCCGCATGACCATCTCCGCCCGAGCGGAGGAGGTGGGCGAGAACCAGGGCGAGATCGACGCCGTGGTAGAGGGCGAGGCCGGCAAGATCGCCTTCAACGCCAAGTACCTCACCTCAATCTCGTAACCAGGATTCTTCCCAGGGCAACGTCCTGGGCGCCCGCCAGGTGGCCCTGGAGACCAACAGCCCCTCCAGCCCCGGCGTCCTCCGCCCCATCGGCCAGGACAGCTACGTGCACGTGATTATGCCGATGTTTGTGCAGTGGTGAGAAACCAAAGGGGCAGGCAAGAGATATTTTGCCCTGGGAAGAATCCTGGTTACGAGATTGAGGTGAGGCTAACACAGGCGTAGGGCCGCTACAAATGGCCTCTTTTTTTTGGAGTGGGGTCGTGCTCTTGTGCGCCACTGCCTCGGGCGGACATAGTTTCCGGAGGGACGCCTTCTCAGTACAAAATTACGTAGCTAACGCGGGCTGAAAGGCCCCCGTGAATCGGATGTGGGCTCGTTGTCAGAGCGGGCCAACTTTCTCTACTGAAACAGACCTCCAGGCGAAAAGGACTGAATCTTGCGACGTGGAGGCTATGATCATACGGTCGGACGTTTAGATGTCTTTTACGCTTACCCTGCAAAACCGGAAGCTCTAAATGAGACGATAAGCGAGGGCGTTAATGACCTGAAGAAGGAAGTGCAAATCCGGCAGGCGAATGTTCGTTTTAAACAGTGGAACAACCTGTCCGTTACCGGCAAGAGAATTGCCAAAGAAATCATGCAGATGGTAGACAGAGCCGAGGTTTTTGCGTGCGACCTGACGTATGCGAATCTTAATGTTTCCTTCGAGCTAGGCTACGCCATCGGCCAATTCAAGCGAGTATGGATCTCGTTGGACACGACTATTCGAGACGCCACAAGGCAATATAAGCGCCTCTACGCGGGGATTGTAGGTGTTGGCTACGCTCCGTACCAAAACCACCGCGAACTCGCAAACGCGTTCCTCATTGATCGTCCGTGGACCAGCCTTGACGAACACCTTCTCGGCGACATCCATAGGCAGCAAGCACCGCGCCCCCCATTGCCTACCCTGCTATACGTCAAGCCTCCTTTGGAGACTGATGCAGTCATCGCGACAGCTGAAGTGCTGCGAAAATCGCCCTTTTCTCAGTCCCTCCTTATTGACGACCCAAAGGAAAACCCATTCGCACCACTCGAGTGGTACGCTGAGAAGGTCCGCGTAGCCGATGCAGTTCTCGTTCACCTGCTGGCCGAAAACCACCGTGACGCCGTCATTCACAACGTCAAGTCATCTTTCGTTGCTGGATTGGCGCGTGGCCTCCGCAGGCCCCTTTTGATGTTAGCTCACGCGCCGTTTGATTGCCCCATGGACTACCAAGAGCTGCTAGCGACTCACGCGACAGCCCAGAACTGCCGAGAGCGCGCCGAGGCCTGGCTGAGTTCACTGGATATTCCCAGGCGAAGGCACAGGGGCGTGCTTCCCGAAGAGGCGCGTAGGAGCGGTGGTCCACTCGAACTTAGCAACCTGTCGATTGGAGAGCCCGTAGCAGAGAACGAGCATCTTCGCCTTGATGAGTATTTCGTCGAGACAAGCGCCTATCGTGAAGCTCTCGAAGCTCAGACCACCATCTTCGTGGGGCGGCGAGGCACCGGAAAGACAGCAAACCTTATCGCTTTACAGACAACAATCGGGGCGGACAAACGCAATCACGTCTGTGTTGTTAAGCCGGTCGGCTATGAGGTCGACGGCTTCGTTCGGGTCTTGCAGCAGAATTTTCATAGGGCGGAACGGGGTTACCTTGTGGAGAGCCTCTGGAAGTTCCTGATCTACAGCGAACTGGCATCCAGCGCGTTCGATGAGATCACGGCCCGCCCGGTTCACCAGGTCCGGACTGCTGATGAAACCAAGCTGCTTGAGTACGTCGATGAACATGCTGACGTGCTGAGTCCGCCCTTTTCTCAAAGACTGGATAGGGCTGTGCGATCACTTGTCGATTTGGGAGCCTTGACGGATCCGGAGGAGCAACGTACACGAATTAGCGAGAAGTTGCACTCAGCAACTCTTCGCGATCTTCGGCAGCTGCTGGGGCAGGTCCTTTTTAATCGCGCGAAAGTGGCGATACTCATTGATAATCTCGACGATCCGTGGGGGCCTGGCCATGAGATCGCTCACCTTTCCGACCTCTTGCTAGGACTCCTGAGCGTAGGCCAGGACATAAGCGATGACTTCCAGCATCAAGATCATTGGCGAAAACGCGTCAATGTGTCTATCACAATATTCATACGTAGCGACATATTTATCCATGTTCAAATGCGCGCTCCTGAGCGGGACAAGTTACCAATTCGCCGGATTGAATGGACCGATAAGAATCTGCTATTGAGAGTGTTGGATGAACGGTTGGAACACGCTGCACCAGCGAGATTCGACGCGCTCGCAATTTGGCAACAACTCTTTCCGGAGCAGGTTGCGGGTCTGCCAACAAGAGCCTTCATTACATCCAATACTCTACCACGCCCGAGGGATGTTATCTACCTGGTTAAGGAAGCTATCGCTAGAGCGATGAACCAGGGACGAAAACAAGTCGCTCCAGAAGATTTCCTCGAAGCACGGCAGAGGTACTCGCAGTTCGTGTTCGGATCAATCTTGGCGGAAGACGACCCGCGTAGAGGCAAATTGGAGGCGGTCTTGTACGAATTTGCCGGCGCTCCTAT
>JAMDCE010000166.1 GCA_023489135.1 Chloroflexota bacterium | reverse complement strand
CCGCATAACTGATCGCGGATACCGACTAATGTCAGCCACGCTCGGGTATCGACTTGAGGTGTTCCCTCAAGCGCTGCAAACAGCATGATTTGCGCGCACCGCGCAAATGTTGCAAGGCAATAGCATAAGCCCTGGTAAGATTTCTAGATGGGGAAACTTGTGCGCTCCCCGTTTTTTTCCCGATTTTGCCAAACCGCCTGCGATCAATTTATAATCAACATGCTGCGCACACTGAATAAGGACTAGAAGGGCAGTTGAGAAAACCCCAATTGGACCACTCCCAGATCGAAAAGCGATTGCCGACCATACCCGGTAGACCGGGGGTATACCTGTTCCACGGCGAGCGGGGGGAAGTGATCTACGTCGGCAAAGCCGTCAACCTGCGCAACCGCGTTCGCTCCTACTTCAGGAGGAGCGGCCAGGCGGGCAAGGTCCGTAGGCTCGTCGAGCACATCGCCGACTTTGAGTTCATACTGACCGACACCGAGCTGGAAGCCCTGGTGCTGGAATGCAATCTCATAAAACGCTATCGGCCCAAATACAACGTGCGTCTGCGCGACGACAAGCACTACCCCTATTTGAAGGTGACCTTCGACGAAGAGTGGCCGAGGGTGCTGATCACCCGCCGCATCGAAAACGACGGCGGCCGCTACTTCGGCCCCTACACCGATTCCCGATCGGTGGCCATGACGCTCGATCTGCTCCAGAAGATATTCCCCTATCGCTCCTGCACCCAGCCGATCACCGGGAACGATGCCCGCCCGTGTCTGAACTATCACATCCGTCGCTGCTCAGGGGCGTGCGTTGGCGCGGTGAGCAAAGAGGAGTACATGGAGGTCATGCGGCAGCTGTGCCTTTTCCTGGAGGGCCGGCAGGACGAGATTGTGAAGCAAATGCGGCGGCAGATGGAGGAGGCCGCCGAGAAGCTCCAGTTCGAGCGTGCGGCCTATCTTCGCGATCGCATTCAGGCGGCGGAGAAGATCACGGAGCGACAGAAGATAATCTCCACGGCCATCAAGGACGAGGACGTGATCGCTTTCGCGCGCAGCGATGGCGAGGCCTGCGTCCAGATTTTCTTCGTTCGTGGCGGCAAGCTGGTGGGGCGAGAGCATTTTGCCCTGGAAGGCACCAAGGACGAGGATGCACGCCACATACTGTCCTCGTTCGTGATGCAATTCTACGATGCCGCGGCTTACGTTCCGCCCCGAATTCTACTGCAAAACGACATAGAAGAAGCCGCGGTGATCCAGTCGTGGCTCGCAACCAAGCGCGGCGAGAAAGTGGCCATCCAGGTGCCACGCAAGGGGGAAAAGCGCCGATTGATCGACCTGGTGGCCGAAAACGCCGCCGAGGTGCTGGAGCAGATGCGGGCGCGCTGGCTGGCCGACGAGATGAAGACCGGTGGGGCGGTGCTGGAGCTGGCCGAGAACCTGAAGCTGGCCGGTCCACCGCGCCGGATTGAATGCTACGACATCTCGAACATCCGAGGAACCTCCGCCGTGGGAGCCATGGTGGTGTTTGAAAGCGGCCAACCGAAGAACAGCCTCTATCGTCGCTTCAAGATAAAAGAGGTCACCACCATCGACGACTACGCCATGATCCGCGAGGTTCTCAGGCGTAGATTCAAGAGGGCATCCTCCGAGCAGACCGAATCGTCCGACCGGTCGTGGCAGGCGATGCCCGACCTGGTGATCATCGACGGCGGGAAGGGACATCTGAGCGCGGCCCTGGAGGTTTTGTCCGAGCTGGGTCTGCAAGATGCCATTCCGGTCGTGTCCCTGGCCAAGGAAAACGAGGAGATCTTCGACGACGTTCACGGCGAGCCAATCCTGCTTCCACGAACGTCGCAGGGTCTATACTTGGTTCAGCGCATCCGCGACGAAGCGCACCGGTTTGCGCTTTCCTACCACCTGAAAGTTAGGCAGAAAAGGAGCTTCGGGTCGGCGTTGGACGAAATACCGGGACTCGGCCCCAAGCGCAAGGCGGCGCTCTTGAAGCGCTTTGGATCGACCAAAGGAATCCGCGAGGCCTCGGTCGAGGATCTGGCCTCCGTGGAGACCATCAGCAAAGAGCTGGCCCGCAAGATCAAGCTAAGCCTGTGACCCAATGGGAATGGGCGATGTAATGGTTCCGAACAGGGCGACTGTTCACCGCAGAGGCGCAGAGAGCGCAGAGTCTTTGTTGTTCCTCTCGTTTAAACTCTGCGTTCTCTGCGCCTCTGCGGTTAAACTCTACGGCAGACCGGGGATCTTCAGTCCTCCGGTCACGGCGCTCAACCGCTTCGACGCCATTTCCTGGGATTTGGCAATCGCCTCGTTCATCGCCGAAAGAATCAAGTCCTGCAGCATTTCGACGTCGTCGGGATCGACTACCTCGGGATCGATCTTCACCGACTCTACTTTCTGATGCCCGGTGATGGTAACGGTTACGGCGCCGCCCCCCGAGGATACCTCGACGGTCTCTTTGGCCAGCTCCTCCTGGATCTTCAACAACTTGGCCTGCATTTGCTTGATCATGTTCATGTTTCCGAACATAGCCCGCCTTTCTAACGCGTAATCGTGCGACATCATCTTTTCGCGGCCGGCCCCGCGCTAGGCTCGTTTCTCCCCCTCCGGATCTACCTCGACCTTCCTGATGCGAGCTCCCATCGATACCGCGGCCTTTACCAGCGGGTCGTCCACGGGCGAGCGCGCCGCCGCCTTTTCCTTGGGCGAGAATACGCACCGAACGCGCGTGGGGGTCTTTCGGACCTCGCTCAGCACTTTCTCCACCACCTCCCGCTTAGCTTGCTCCTCGATGGCAGTCTTATGGAACTGGTAGAAAAACCCCAGCACCACGATGTCGCCGTCGATGTCGATGGGGTGACAATCACGCAGCAGCGCCTGTATGCGCTTATCGGTCTGCCCCAGGGCCGCGACCACGTTGCCCCAGCCGCGGACCAGCTCGGCCAGATCGGTCGCCCCCGAGGTGATTTCGGCACCGGCAGGAGGTGCTGCTATCACCTGCTTGGCCGGTTGAGGTGGAGAGCTTGGCGCTGTCTGTCGACCAGGAGGGTCGCCGCGCGCGGCAGAGGGGGCAACACCGGGCTCGCTCTTTTTCACCGGGACCGCTGAAACTGGCGCTGGAGCGCTTGGAGCGGCACGCATGGGAGATGGAACGGCCTCAGCGGCATCCCTGGCGGTTCCCGGCTGCAACACCGCCTCTACAAAGGCAAGCTCCAACGGCAGTTGGGAATGAACCTGCATGCGCTGGCTGTTTTCCACCGCGCTGAAAAGGCGGATGCCGCGAATGACCCGCTCGGCAGTGACCCTTTCGCCTAACCTCTTGATATCCTCCAACGATTCCCGGGACATTTCTGCCAGGCCCGCGTCGACACCCCCCACCTTCGCCAGCATTACCTTGCGCAAGCAATCGACTACTTCACGTCCGAACTGGCGCAGGTCTGCGCCACCGGCTGCCACGTCGTTGATCAGCTTCAATCCGGAGGGAAGGTTTCCCTCCACGAAATGCTCGACCAGGCTCTTTCCCGCCTCGGAGCCGGTCATGCCCACGACCATGTGCACGTCTTCCAGGGTTATGGTGTTCCCGCAGTAGGACACCAGCTGATCCAGAAGGCTTTCGGCGTCACGCAGGCTGCCGGTAGATAGCCTTCCTACCAGCTCCAGCGCCGCGGGCTCGATCTGAATACCTTCCGCATTGCTAACGTGATCGAGGCGCTGTACCAGGTCCGGCAAAGCGATCCGGCGGAAGTCGAACCGCTGGCAGCGCGAAAGAACGGTGGCCGGCAGCTTGTGCGATTCGGTGGTCACCAAAACGAATACCGCGTGGGGCGGGGGCTCTTCCAGGGTCTTGAGAAGGGCATTGAAGGCTTCGTTGCTGAGCATGTGCACTTCGTCGAGAATGTAGAACTTAAAACGAACCTCGCTGGGCGCGAAGTTAATCTTATCTCGGAGGTCCCTGATGTCGTCGATGCTCCGGTTGGAGGCGGCGTCGATCTCGATCACATCCAGGCATCGGCCCTCTCCGATAGAGATGCAAGCCGGACAAGCGCAGCAGGGGTCGCCATCAGAGGGATTTTCGCAATTGGCCGCCTTAGCCAGCACTCGGGCGGCAGAGGTTTTGCCGATGCCCCTCGGTCCACTGAAGACGTAGGCGTGGGACATCCGGCCCTGGACGAGCGCATTCCGCAGCGTCCGGGTGACGTGCTGCTGGCCGACGATTTCCGCGAAGTTACGCGACCGCCACTTGCGGTACAGCGACTGTGAGGCCAAGGCGTTCCCCCCGAAGATGTCTACGACCAACATTATACGCTGAGTCCGGCGATTGTACAACGAGCAAGGGCAATGAGTGACAGGACTTACGGGTTCTCTCGAAAAGAGCCGGGATCTCACCGCAGAGGCGCGGAGTACGCAGAGACCTTCAAAGTGACCTCTGCGTACTCCGCGGTGGAATCGCAGCCCGGTCTTGGTCCTGACCGCGCAACTCCTGGAACAAGAAGGGGCCGGCACCTTGTCGGACGCCGGCCCCTGTAGGAACCCGTTAGTAGCGCTCGTGGTAGCTAACGCCCAGGAACTTGACAATCAAGCCGAGGCTCATAATCGTGGGAGCCCAAAGGCCCACGAAAATGCTCTCCCACCTCCTACCCATTAACAGGAGGAACATCGATCCCAGCACAGACAATAGCGTTGCCGTAAGGAAAGTTGTCGACGGAATCTCCGAGATTTGCTGCGTCACGTAGTCCAGCGGCTGCGATTCGCCAAATTCCGTCGCTTTCTTTGGGAATTCCTTCATTGCAACCTCCTTAATCAGTCAGTCTACCCGTCATGCTTCGCGGATAGCCGGAAACCACAGTCCGGCCAGCTTCACGATCATTCTGCGTAGACTTCGGGTCGGAGGTGCAGAAACCGTGCCAGGAAGATCGAGTAGGAATGGTTCACCATCCCTACCTATGGAAGTTATAACGCCCCGTTTTCCCTCAACGGCAGAAGGCTTTATCGGCTGCTTCAAACCTGCTACACTTTGCTTGTCGCCTGTTCGAGAGGTGAGAAACTGTGGGGAATTATGAGACGATACACATTGTTGCTTATTCCTGATGCGGAGGACGGCGGCTACACCGTAGGTGAGAAACTGTGGGGAATTATGAGACGATACACATTGTTGCCTATTCCTGATGCGGGCGAAGGCGGCTACACCGTGCGGGTGCCTGCGCTCCCGGGACTCACTACCGAAGGAGATACTCTAGAGGAAGCCATCGCCAACGCACGGGACGCCATCACGCTGTGGATCAGGGACGCCGAAAAGCACGGCGAGCCCATCCCCGAAGAGACAGAACCCACCCTGGCGATTCAAATAAGCGTAGCGGCATAGAGCTTGCCTTCCGGCTTGGGAACGATTGTCACATTAGTACTTCCGCCGCGAAATGCCTTTCGCGTGAGAAACCGTGATGAAGAAGGCGACTTCCGCCATAGAAGAAATAGGGGAGAAGGCCCTTCCCGTGCTCCGGCAGCATAACGTTCTTCAGGCGGCGAGTTTCGGCTTGGCCGCCCGTGGAGAAGCGACCGAGAAAAGCGACGTAGATCTTCTGGTAACGCTGCCCGACGACAAGAGCTTGCTCGATCTGGTGCGCCTGGAGTTAGACCTAGAGGAGGTCCTCGGTCGAAGGGTGGACGTACTCACCTATCCTGCCTTGCATCGGCGCATTCGAGAACGGGTACTGAGGGAACAAGTGGCCATCCTGACATCCTCGGGGAGCATCAGGAAAAATGTTGGCCAAACGCGCGTTGACAACCAGGCTTGGATGTAGTACTATGACGGTGCGACTGACAGGGCTCCCTTCTTGTTGGGCCTGCGGCACAATGCCATCGGTCGCCTTTTTCTTTCTCGAATAACCTCTGACTCCTAGCGAATGGGGGAGCGATTGTACATTCTTTACCTTGACGAGTCGGGAAATGAGAAGGACCCAGCCGACAAGCATTTCGTACTCGCGGGGGTAGCTGTATTCGAGCGGCAGACTTACCACCTTACCCAGTCACTCGACGCACTTCAATCGAAGTACTTCCCCTCTACGCAGCCCATAGAGTTTCATGCATCGCACATTCGCTCAGGAAAGGGCTTCTGGCGAAAGGTGGTGGAGTCGACCAGAACCGGGTTGCTAAACGATATCGGCGGCACAATCGCGTCCGCGCCTCTACCTGCTATTGCTCTGTTTGCTGCCGTTGTCGAGAAGAGTGACAGCCTGTACGGCGAGGACGCCGTCAAGCTTGCGGCAGAGCAAGTTTGCAAGCGATTCGACACGTTCCTGGTGCGGCGATACAACGATGCCAGTGACCCTCAACGGGGCCTTATCGTCTTCGCCGAGGGACGGTACCACGAACGAGCGAGGGTGTGGGTGAATGGATTCAGGGAGCGTGGCACGAAATGGGGAGTGCTGAACAACCTGAGCGACATCCCTTATTTCGCCAGTACTTCCGAAACAAGGCTTTTGCAGGTAGCCGACTTCGTCTCGTACTCGGTGTTCCGACTCTATGAGGAGCAGGATTCGAGCCTCTTCAAGCTTATCGTGCACAGATTCGATCAAAAAGATGGTACTCTTCACGGTTTGGCGCATATAGGGAACAAACACTCCGCATGCCGTTGTCCTGCTTGCCGTAGCCGGACCAATCCGGGCAATTTCGGTCCTTGGGTCTCGTAGCCAACTACTATGCGGCCTAGCAGCGTGCCTGATTCCTAATTGTTCGCTCCTCGCTGAACAAGTCTATGCGAACAGGCGTTGATGACCGTGGCGTTTGCGCGACGGCCAAGGGCTTGTCAACCCGTGCTCTCAGAGCAACAACACACGGAGCGTTGCCCCGATCCATTAGTCCGCTATGAATAGGGCAAGACCCCCAATTCAGGCCGGCAAGTATTCTTGGTGATGCCGGGCTTGCCCCGGACGAGATCAGGAGGCTACTATGAGACGGTATACATTATTGCTCATTCCTGACGCGGGCGAAGGCGGCTACACCGTGCGGGTGCCTGCGCTCCCAGGCCTCACAACCGAAGGTGATACTTTGGAGGAAGCCATCGCCAACGCCCGGGATACCATCGCGCTGTGGATCAGGGACGCCGAGAAGCACGGCGAGTCTATCCCTGAAGAGATCGAACCCACCCTGGCGATTCAAACAAGCGTGGCGGCATAGAGCTTGCCTTCCGGCTTGGGAACGACAGTCATAACAGTGCTTGCGCCGCGAAACGCGTCTAAGGTGAGAAACCGTGGGGAAAAAGAACGCGACTTCCAACCTGGAAGAGATCAAAAAGAAGGCCCTTCTCGTTCTCAGGCGACACGGCGTTCTGCGAGCGGCAATTTTGGGCTCGACCACTCATGGAGAAGCAACTGAAAGAAGCGACGTTGACCTTCTGGTGACGCTTCCCGACGACAAGAGCTTGCTCGACCTGGTGCGGCTGGAGTTAGACCTGCAGAAGGCCCTTGGTCGAAGGGTGGACGTACTCACCTATCCTGCCTTGCATCGGCGCATTCGAGAACGGGTACTCAGGGAACAAGTATCTATCCTGAATTCGGCCGGGGAGCATTGGGCAAAAACCTAGCTCTACGGCTTCAGGCTATCGATTCGTTAACCACGACGAGGTTCCATTGTTCGACCGCCTTGATTATGTTTAGAAGGCCAGATACGTCTAGTTCGGCGTATTTTGGCGCTTCGAACCTCCCCTCTGAACGAGATCGATCGAGCCGTTGGGCGTCTTCCTCAGTTCGTCTCTTTTCAAGAGCTCCTCAACAACGCCGTTGATCGAAGTAACAGCCGTATCGTGAACCGCCTGGATACCGAGTAGTCTTGCAGTTCTGACTGCCAGATCATTCGGTGGTGTTGCAAATTGATGGCCAAGTACCAACCTAGTCGCCTCAGCGATCTCTTCCTTGCATATCAATTCCACTCTAGCTGGAGCCTCACTGCATCGTCGGCGCACTGGGGCCTTCTTCATACTTACTGGCCACAAGAAATCTCCCCGTTTGCGGATATGACCGTTTCGGTCGGCGAACTGAATAGCGTTGCTGAGTTCTTCATAGATTCTACTGCCCGTTCGCTTCAGCCCCCACAAGGAACGAATTCGCTTGATTACTTCATCTTTATGGACTGGACCTTCTACATTCACAACGTGTGCTACAGCTTTGGCAAGATGGCCAATCGATTCGCCAAGAATGTCGCCTCTAATCCTAATTGGCAGCTTGGAGCAAATGACGTAGGGGGGAATCTTACTGTCGAGAGATTCGTCGGGCTTAATGAAATTGCGAATATCCACGATGTCAGTGGCATTCTCAAATCCTAGGGATGGTTTAGGCCCCTGCAAATCGGAATTGGCAGAAGCAGGTCTTGATTCTCGTACCTTTCGGGTTGCCTGATCCAATGCATGCAATAGCCTTTTTTCGGCTTCGAGTTGGCTACGGTACCAATCAGTAGACCATATCCGATGAATCCGCCAGCCCAAACCCTCAAGGATTTTCTGGCGCAGACGGTCACGGTCTCTAGCAACTGGCGACATATGGTATTTTGCGCCGTCGCATTCGATTCCCAGTAAGTATCTCCCAGGGGACTGCGGATCAACTACACCGAGGTCTACCCTAAACCCTGCGCACCCAACTTGCCTTCGGACTTCAAGGCCGTGGCTTCTGAGGAAATCGTATACAGAGTCTTCGAATGGCGAGTCGGAATCTTCCCTTGGCGTTTCGAAGGTGTATAAACTCCCATCTTCGGCATATTGTAGGAAAGCCTTCAGCGCCCTCATGCCACGAGATGAGCTATTATCGAGAGAGAGGTCTTTCGCAAGAAAGTTTGAGAAGACGACACATTTTTCTCTCGCTCGCGTTATTAGAACGTTTAGGCGTCGCTCACCGCCCGCTTGGTTCAGAGGACCGAAATTCAATCTGAGATGATGTTCCTCATCAAATCCAAACCCAATGCTCAAAAAGATCACGTCTCTCTCATCACCCTGAATTGTCTCAAGGTTCTTGACGAAGAAGTGCTCATCTCTACCACTTGAGAAGAACTGCTCCATTTCTGGGTGGAGTCGTAACTGTAATTCAATCTCTTCCAAAATCGCCTCTTGTTGTTTGATGTTGAATGCTCCCACCCCAAGACTCTTGTCTGGAAACAACCTATAGTGTTCCAAAGATGCTTGAGCGACCGCTCTGGCCTCTTTCCTGTTTACAGAGCTGCGCCCGCGATCATAAATGGCATTTGGCAAATGTACAAGTTTCAACCCCAAATGCTCTGAGTTATCAACTGCGGAAGGATAAATACGAAGATCATTATCATAGAATTCCCGGTTAGAAATAGCAATTAGCGACTCGTGCCGGCTCCGATAATGCCAACGCAGCTTCTTTGTTGGGAAACTACGTCTGCATTGATGAAGGATGCTTTCAACATGGGAGACGGGCGCAGCTGATTCCACCAGGTGTTCTTCATCATCCGAATCCACCATATGATCGAAGAAACTGGTTGGCGGCAGTTGTTGGCTGTCGCCCATTACAACTAGCTGGCTACCCCGCAAGAGTGAGCCCAACGCATCCTCGGGTCTCACTTGGCTCGCCTCATCGAAGACTATAACGTCAAAACTTGAAGTCCCAGGCCCCAAGAACTGAGCTATCGACAACGGGCTCATCATAAAACAAGGCTTGAGTTTCTGGATGAGACCACCCGCTCTATACATTAGTTTCCTGATTGGCATATGGCCTCGCTTGCGGTTGAACTCCCCAAGCAAGATTCCCATCTCTGATTCAGGTGATGCTCCGCCAGAGATAGTGGGTCTTTGGTGATACAGGGTAGAATTAAGCCGATAGCGGTTCTTTGATATTACTTCAGCATCCAGCTCAGCGAATCGTCGAATTTTATGTTGGTGGAGTTCCCCATCGAACCTAGCCAAGGCTGGTCGGTTAGCAAAAGCAAGATGTAGGAGGTTGTCAGCGAAGTTTCCCCAAAAGCATGGAATCACATCCTCAGGTTCAAGGACGTCATTGTCCAGTATCTCGACAATTGGCTTCATACCCAGATCCAGGCACTCTTGTCTATACATGGCGAAATGCGCCCATTTTTGAAGTTTTGGTAAGTCCGACTTCCATTGTTTGATGCGGTTACTCAGTTTATCAATACGAACCTCGCCGGCGCTTGTTCCGAAAACCTCCTCGTAATCTGCGCCGATACGATTCATTAGCAGATCGCGCTGCGACAGGAATCGCTCAACAGCCTGGGCCACCTGATCAGCAATACGCTCTATCTCTTGCTGCGATACGCCTGCGCTGATGATTTCAACGGATCGCTCGGTTAGAGCTTCGGCCAACAATTGCCGGCGGTAAGACACAATCCAGTCGGCAAATTTACGCAACACTTTATGATCGCTGTTTTCGTCACGCCAATGGGAGCCAAACAGTGCAACTCCTCTCGGTCGAGCCTCTCGAATGCCTTGTCTAAATGCCAAGCAAGCTGCTAATTGCTCGAGGTCAGCAATAATTGACTTGTTGTTTGAAGGCGGTGTGCTACGGTATAGAGCCGAAATATCCCGCTTGAGTTGTCGATATCTGCCGTTGAAGAACCGAAAGAAGTTCGCCGACAAGGTGTTGAATTCTTGGAGCAACGGGGCAATATTTAGGTCTAGCACTCTCGCATCAAACTTTGATAACGTTGTTGAGAGTTGGCCTTCGAATGCTTGTATCTTTTCGATTAGTGAAATGGCCTGCTCGCTTGGTTTGTTCCATTCGGCATTGAGTAACAATGTTTGATCCAGAGGTTCGGACACGGCGACAAGTCTCGCCGCATCTATCGCTTTCTCTAATTCGTTAGCAGTTTGCGGCCGCTTTATCCCACAGACTTTTACAAGTTGATCTAGTCTTGCTTCCAGATCAAGTATTGCCTTTCCGCACTCATCGAGCAATCGTCCAATTTCCTTTTCGTGGGATGGCAGTAGGGTGCCCGGTTTGCACCGTCGCCAAGGATTCTTCTTGACAGGACGTACAAGGGCAAATGCTTGCGCCAAGTACCCAAGACTTGAGGTGGCTCTGCTGAGCGCTTTGTGATTATATCCGTTGGGGTCAGCGAGGTTTACGAATGGCATCGGCCGCCCAACTTCCAGAAAATGCGTGTTTGACTTCTCTTTCATCCCAAACAGAGCAAAGGGGGAGTATTCTGCTGCCCCGACTGGTTCACGAAGTGCGCGAGCATAATCATTCAGCTCAGTTCTTAAGGATTCCAGTTCGTCAATTGTCCCATCCATGGATATGGTCGTGGGTGGCCCGCTGGAGAGGGTGCGCTGCAATTCCTCCAGGACTTTCTTCTTGTTGGACTTTCGGCTGTGCAACTCAAGGCAGAAGTTGCCTAAACCTACGCCATCCAGACGACTTTTCACCACCTCGAGCGCCGCCATTTTCTCGCTTACGAAGAGGACAGTCTTTCCTGACGCAAGGAGTTCTGCTACTACATTAGTGATAGTTTGCGACTTTCCCGTGCCGGGTGGTCCTTCGACTACCAGATTTCGGCCCGCTTTGACGTCTTCGATCACAGCGATCTGTGACGGATCAGCGTCTACTACGTGGTACAGATCACGGTATGCTAGTTTTTGGTCTACCTCTAGCTCTGAGAATCCTTCGCTTGGCTGTTCATTAGTTACAGGATTGAGAAGATCTTTGACGAGCGGATGATCTGTTGGGGACATCCCGTCGGGCCAACCCTTCGGATCGAGATCTTTGTACATCACAAACTTGGTGAAACTAAAGAAGGCAAGAAAAATGTCCGGCACCACCTGCCATTTAAGCCTGGCCGATGTCGCAGCTTTTACTGCTTGGAAA
This sequence comes from Chloroflexota bacterium, assembly GCA_023489135.1. The sequence continues at coordinate 10,253 of JAMDCE010000166.1, read as the reverse complement.
AATTGGTTAATACCAACCTTATCGTCCGGCATCTCAAAATCAGGCAGCTTGATTACTTCCTCCAGTAGTCGGGCTTGCAGTGAAATATTGGTAAGAATATCTTCACCGGTCCAGCTCAGTGTGAAGGATTTGCCAACTTGGGTGCGATCTAATTCCACAGGCACGGTAATCAGCGGGGCATATCGCCACTGAGTGGAATCAGGACTCTCTGTCCACTTCAAGAAACCAAGAGCAAGGTATAAGATGGTATATCCTTGCTCCTCAAGTGCGGATCGAGCTTGCTGGTTGATGTAGAAAAGGCGTTTCTGGAGTACCTCGCTATCCAGAGACGTCTGCAGAAAACGGTCAGAATGTCGATCAGTCGCTTCCGCATCGGAAGGCATTTCCCAAATTGAAGCGATGTCCTCGTCGTCGGAGTGTGCCGTGTCTAACTCAAATCCACAGAGTGTAGCCTGCTCCACATCCCCCTCCGTTTGGCTATGTCCTAGCCCACGAGGCTTACCCCGGAACCTCATTGATTTCTCTCTTAGTACGAGGATCTCATAGATTTCTGCCGGAAGTTCCTCGACTACTTGAATAGTACTCGACTTGGTTGGCTTAAAGTTCAGGAGCCGATTTCGTGGGCTTAGATCCAATAACCTTTGCCGAGCAGCTTCCAGTTGTTTCTCAATATATTTCGTTCCATCTATCGTTCCCACCACGGCTCTTATCCTCCCTGCCGAATGTGAACTTCGTAATAGCCTGCAGCCTCTTTCTTGACCATAGATCGCTCTATAAAAGCGGAAGCGGAGGTGTGCAATCCACCTTGCTGACTCAAAGCAAGAAGGCGCCCACAATCAGGCGCCCCTCAATGGCAAATCCACACTACCCCCCGCTTTACACCTCTCCCAGCCATGGGGGCAACGAGAACGGGTAACGTGGTAGGATGATAGCACTTGGTTGCCAGTAAGTCAATTGCCCCTCTTGGGAACTGATGAAAGAAACATTGACGGTAGTGCGGCGCCCGCTGCGCTTGAGGGTGGTGCAGGTGAATGTGACGGAACAGCAACAGTCGAGCATCGGTTAGGGTAAAACCGGCTTTTTGAGCACAAAAAAATGGCTCCTTCATCAGGAGCCAAGGGCAAAAAAAGTCGGGGAGACAGGATTCGAACCTGCGACCACCTGCACCCCATACAGGTGCGCTACCAAACTGCGCTACTCCCCGAACGCAATCGAATTATATCAAATCCGGTTCCGGCATTCAAGGCAGCCGGGCGTTCTCTTTTGCCACCCCTGTTCCTTGTGGCGATTTCCGGCGGCGTGCTATAATCGCTCTGGATTATAGCACCATTGGCAGGTGATGACAATTGACCGATAAATACGATGTGGTAATCGTGGGCGCCGGGCCGGCGGGTATCTTTGCGGCCCTGGAGCTGTCACAAATCGAGGGAGTCTCGATTCTCTTGATGGAAAAGGGACGTCTCTTGCAGCAGCGAGACTGTCCCTCGATCGACAAAGGAATCGCGTGCCCGCCTTGCAAGCTGTGCGACCTGACCAGCGGCTGGGGCGGCGCGGGCGCGTTCTCCGACGGCAAGCTTACCCTCTCTACCGAGGTGGGAGGGAACCTGGCAGAGTACGTCGATAAGCAGATCTTCAACGGGCTCATCGGCTATGTGGATCGCGTCTACGCTCGCCTGGCGGGCAACGACGAGATTTACGGCGTGGGCGACGACGTCGAGGAATGGCAGCGCAGGGCTGCTCTGGCCGAGCTGCGCCTGATTCCGGTGACGATCAGACACATTGGCACCGATAGGTGCTTCAACGTGCTGGACCAAATGGAGAAGCAGCTCAGCAGTCGAATCGACATCGAGATGCGCACCACGGCGGCCGAGATCGTGGTCGAAAACGGTCAGATCAAGGCCGTTAAGTCCTCGGATGGAAGGACCATCGGGTGCGACTACCTCGTCGTGGCCCCGGGCAGGGAAGGCGCCGACTGGCTCACCGCCGAAGCCAAGCGTCTCCGCCTGGAGCTGTCCAACAACCCGGTTGACGTGGGCCTGAGAATCGAGATGCCTTCGGCCGTCCTGGAACCCATCACGAGATCGCTGTACGAGTCAAAGCTGGAGTTCTACTCCAAATCCTTCGACGACCGGGTGCGCAGCTTCTGCATGTGCCCTTATGGCGAGGTGGCAACCGAGTGCACCGCGGGGACCGATCCGGTCATCACCGTCAACGGGCACAGCTACTCCGACCGGCGCACGAATAACACCAATTTCGCCCTCCTGGTGTCGACCAACTTCACCAAGCCCTTCCGCGAGCCCATCGAGTACGGCCGGTACCTCGCCCGGCTGGCGAATATACTTAGCGGAGGGGTGATAGTACAACGTCTGGGTGATCTCCTGTCCGGCCGCCGTTCCACGCCCGAGAGGATAAAGCGGGGGATCGTCGACCCCACTCTCAAGACCGCCACTCCCGGCGATCTTAGTTTCGTCCTGCCTTACCGCTACCTCACGGACATCATCGAGATGCTCCAGGCCATGGATAAGCTGGCCCCCGGCGTGTGCTCGCGGGATACGTTGCTCTACGGGCTGGAGGTGAAGTTCTACTCCTCGCGCCTCAAGCTGACGTCCAGCCTCGAAACCGGCATATCCAACATGTTTGCCGCCGGCGACGGAGCGGGCGTCACCAGGGGCTTGGTGCAGGCTTCAGTTTCCGGGGTAATCGCGGCGCGCGAGATAGGCCGCCGGTTGGGCCAGGATCTTACCGGGTTGGATATCGGGGGGGTAAGGGGGAGCGTTGGTAAACATTGAGCGAGTGGTACTTCTGGTCAGCGTAGTGGTGGTGGGGCTGGCGCTCTCGCTGCTGCTGGATCGCCCCTTCTCCTGGCTGCTGGCCGCCGTTCTGGCCATACTGGTCAGCGTCGGCGCCGATCACATCTACCACTCCCATTGGCGCATCCATTTGAGGCGCAAGCGCTACACCATGACGCTGTGGGTGCTGCCGGTCCTGCTCACGCTGGGGTCGTTTCTGTTCCTCCGGCTGCCGGTCTTTTCATCGGGTCTGGCTGTAGTTGTGGGGCTGCTGGTGACCGCCGCGCTGCTCACCACAACCATCGCCAGCCAGTACCACACCATCGATCCCGACGACCCGCTTCAGCCCAAGGCCCGGTTTGCCCTCAATCTTCTCGCCTACCTCATCGCTTTCGAATTGTTCGCCGCCATCTACTCCACCAAGGCGCGCGCCATGATGTCGGCGTCCGCGGTCTTCGCCATTAGCACGATGATTTCTCTGGAATTGCTGCGGGGCACGGAGCGAAGCATTCAACGGACGTGGCTCTACGCGGCCGTCATCGGTCTTATCCTGGCTGAGATGTCGTGGGCTCTCAACTACTGGATCATCTCTGGAATGACCGGCGGACTGCTTCTGCTGCTCACCTACTACCTGGTGACCGGAATCGTCCAAAGCCATCTCCTCGGACACCTCAATAGGCGCCTGTTGGCCGAGTTTGCCTTCGTGGTCGTGCTGGGCCTGGTGCTGGTGATGACCAGCGGACTGTGGCTGCAAACTGCTTAGTGTTGCCCAGGGTTACGGCTCAGACCGCCAAGCAGCCCGTCGGCCTGCCTCTGACTGATGAGAGCAAACATTAGCAGCAAAAGAATCAACAGCTTGGCACGAAAATTGCTACGCGACCTATTGCAAAAAGGAGGGAAAACGAATACAATTCAGCAGCAAATTTTGGCGTGGAGTTGGAGATGGCTCACTACCAAACCGATGAAAGGGCGAAACTGCGAAAGCATTGGGTAGAGCAGGCAATCTCCCTGGCAATGAAGAGCAAATGGGAAGAGGCTGTCACCGTCAATCGCACCATCATCGATCTGTTCCCTAGCGACGTCGACGCATATAACCGATTGGGCCGAGCTCTGACGGAGCTGGGCTCGTACAAAGAGGCCAGAGATGCGTATCAAAGAGCCGTGGAGATAGACCCGAATAACGCAATCGCCCAGAAAAACCTGGCGCGACTATCTAATCTCTCCGTCGAGCAGGTCAAGGCCCCTACCAGCGAGAAGATTGACCCTCACCTGTTCATCGCCGAAACGGGCAAGACGGGCACGGCAACGCTGGTTCGCACCGCCGACAAGAGTGTGCTGGCCAAGATGACCGTGGGCGATCAGGTGTACCTGAAGCCGGAGGGGCGAGCCCTCCTGGTCCAGAATTCTCGCGGCGAGACGCTGGGGCAGATAGAGCCGCGCATCGGGCAGAGGCTCATTGATCTGATGCAGGGAGGAAACCGTTATGCCGCTGCCCTGGTTAACCTGGAAGATACCAGCGCTCGTGTGATCATTCGGGAGACCTACCAGGACCCTCGCCAGGCCGGCAAAGTATCTTTCCCATCTAAGGGCGAGACCACTGCCGTGAGGCCGTACATCAAAGAGACCCTCTTGAAGTACGAGCTTGAAGACGAAGAGCTGCCGGAAGAAGAGGAAGAAGGGGAGTTCGCGCCCTACGGGGAAGCGGAGGAAAGCAGCGAAGAAACGGAATTCGAGCCCGAGGGACAGGTAGCCGAGTAGAGCAGAAGCAGGGAAACCCGTTGTCACACCAAAGGGCGCAAAGACCAAATAAATCTTTGCGCCCTTTGCGGTGAATAGCGTGCCCGCCCTACCCGGCCCACCTTTTCAAGGCACTGGTTCGTCCCGCCGAGTCACACCGTGGTCTTCTGGGGCGAGCCGAGCCTCACGAGCTTCTCGCGTCCGCGAAGGACGTGCTTGGTAGCGTTGCAGGTGTCTACGACCACCGTCGAATGATCCACGATCCATTGGTAGTCGTAGGCGGAGTGCGCCGAGATAATCACCACGCAGTCGCTGCCGCCGACGGTGCTCTCGTTCAAAGGAATGGATTCCAAGGTGATCTCGCGGGAGAGGTAGGCATCGCTCCCGAATCTGTACCTGGCAACGTGCGGATCGTTGTAGTTGACCACCCCGCCCGCTTTGACCAGCAGTTCTATGACCCTCTCCGCCGGCGAGTTCCGCGCATCGTCTATGTCCTTCTTGAAGGCGACCCCCAGTATCAGTATCTGGGCCCCGTTCAGGCATTTGCCCTGGCGGTTCAGAGCCTCCACGATCTTTTCCATCACGTGGTAGGGCATGCCCTGGTTGACTTCGGCCGCCAGCTCGATGAACTTGGTGTAAAAATCGTACTCGCGAGCCTTCCACGACAGGTAATACGGATCCACCGGGATGCAGTGCCCGCCCACGCCCGCGCTGGGATAGAAAGGCATATAGCCGAAAGGCTTGGTCGAAGCCGCCTCGATGACCTCCCAGATGTCTATCCCCATACGTTCGGCCAGCATGGCCAGCTCGTTCACCAGGGATATGTTAACGCTGCGAAAGATGTTCTCCAGTAGCTTGGACATCTCGGCCGCGCGCGGCGATGATACAATCATAATACGGGAGCTGATGTGGCTGAAAAGGATCTTGGTCAGCTCGGAGCAGGCAGGGGTCAATCCGCCTATCACCTTCGGAGTGGTGGCCACGGTGTGGGTTCGGTCGCCGGGGTTGATGCGCTCGGGAGAGAACGCCAGGTGGAAATCGACGCCGGCCTTCAATCCCGACGTTCTTTCCAGGATGGGCAAGACGTCCTCCTCGGTCGTGCCCGGATGGGTGGTGCTCTGAAGCACCACCAGTTGGCCCCGCCGCAGCCGTTGCCCAATGCCTGCCGCGGCCTGGACGATGAAAGAGATATCCGGTGCCTTGCTGGGGGTAAAGGGCGTGGGCACGCAAATGAACACGACGTCCGCTTCCGTCAACACGTCGTAGTCGGAGGTTGCTTCCAGGTGTCCCTCGCGCACCAGCCTGGCCACCAGAGGCGTGTCTACGTCGGGGATGTAGCTTTCACCGCGGCTTATCGCCAACACCCGTTTGGAATCGAGATCGAGCCCCCGCACGCGCAAGCCGGCCCGGGCGAATTCGGCAGCCAGGGGCAAGCCCACGTATCCCAGCCCAATGACACACACGGTCGCTTCTTTGTTTCTTATTTTGGCCGCCGCGCTAGTCTCTACCAGCTCTTCACCCGACATTAGACACTCCTTTATTGCCGCGCCCCCGCGACCACAACCTGTTCGAGTTTCACCAGGGTGATGATAGCACCGATCAGCACCAATCCGCCCACTATTATCGCCTCGACAATCGTGGCTTTCGAAATGAACATCGCGGCCATCCCGAGAGCGCCACAGGTAAGATACAGGACCATCACGGCTTCGCGCTGCGTCCATCCGAGCGCCACCAGCCGGTGCGATACGTGATCCTTGCCCGGCGTGGTGAGCGGATTCACCCCTTTTCTCAAACGCGATATTACCACCAGGGTAGTATCGAAGATCGGCACCCCTAAGACCAGGACCGGCACCATCCACGTGATTATGTCAAGATTGCCAAAACGCAGCTTAATGGCTATGATCGACAGGATGAACCCCAGAAACAAGCTGCCGGTGTCACCCATAAATATGGTGGCCGGGTTGAAATTGTAGCGCAAGAATCCCAGACAGGCCCCCAGCACGGCGGCGGAAAGGCTGGCTACCAGGAACTGACCGCTCCCAGCCGCCAGCAGGAAGAAGAAGGCGGAGGCAACCGCGGCGATTCCCCCCGACAGTCCGTCCATATTGTCGAGGAGGTTCATCGCATTGGTGATGGCGACGATCCAAAACACGGTCGCGACCAGGTTGGCGATGGGATGGTGCAGGAACTCAACCTGGACGCCGGAAGCCACGACGATGACGGCCGCCACCGCTTGTCCGAACAGCTTCAGGAAGGGCCGCAAGCCCCATCGGTCATCCCACACCCCTAGAAAAGATACCAGGCTGGCTCCCACGAGGATGCCGACTAGCTGTGGAACGAACTCACGATCTCCGAAGACCAGCACGGCCAGGACGCAGGCGGCATAGATGGCCAGGCCCCCGAGCAGCGGCATGGTCCTCGCATGTAACTTCCGCGGGTCCGGGCGATCGACCACCCCGATCAACACCGCCACGCGGCGAGCCACCGGCGTGGCGCCGACGGCGAAGGCCAGCGCCGCGAGGAAGATAACCACTAGGGTGACCATCTCAGACCTATTGCTTTTTCTTCTGGTTCAACTGAGTCAACCATTGAGAGAGCGCGTCCTTCTGGTCCGACGGAGCCAGGGTGCGTGCCTCTTCGGCCTCTCGTATGGCTCCGTCCAAGTTTCCCAGGCTCTCGTATGAGAGAGCCAGATTCCGACGGGCGATCCAGTCCCTGGGAGCAACCTTCACCCAGGCCTCGAATTCCCTGGATGCCTCGGGAATACTTCCCAAGCGCGAAAGAATATAGCCATAGGCGCTCAGCACGGCCGGGTTAGAGGGATATTTCGCCGCCGCCGCCGCGTACAAAGGTGCCAATCTGTCGGCTATCTTGGCATTGAGATAGAAGTTGACGCGATACTCGAGCCGCTGGTCCGACAGAATCTGAGGGTCCAGGCTGAGAACTTTCGCGTGCGCGCTGAAAGCTTCCTCGGCCTTCTGCTCGGTAATATAAGCATCGCCCAGGTAAAGGAAAGTCAACGGGAACTGCCCATCCAGGCTCTCGGCTACTTTCAGCTTCTCGATACCCTGGTCAATCTGGCCACCGGCAAGATACACTTCGGCATACTCATCCCATAGCTGAGCCGTCTCCGGGCTGAGAGTCACCGCGTCAGAGTAGTACTTCAGAGAAAGATCCATCTTCGTCTTGTCCACCGCCGCTCCCCAGAATCGGTAGAGCCGGCCGAGATTGGCAGTGTGATCGGTATTCAGTGGCGCCAACTTCTGAGCTTCTTCCAGCGCGATGCGACTGGCTTCCAGCAGATCGTCCCTCCCCAGTCGCTGCAAGTCACGCGGGTTTATCGTCTTGACGTACTCCAGGTCGATCTTCGGCGCCGGGGTGAGCTTTGGACGATTGTTTGCCTTGGCCGATTCCAGGAACAGCCGGCCCAGGAAAAGGTAATAGAAATCCTGGTCGGGAGCCAGCTTCAAAGCGTCCTGATAGGCCTGAATGCTCGCTTCCCATTGGCGCTGAGACTCGAACATGAACCCCCGCTTATAGTATATGTCGGCAGAAACCACGTTTAGGTTTAGCATAATCGCGATCAGGGCGACAAACACCGCCGGCAGGTGAATCCACAACCGACTGACTTCCCAACGGGCACCTCGCCGAAGCAAATCGCCGAGGCCGACGGACGCGGCCACGATGCCCACGATCAACCAGAAGAATCCACCGGCAAAAGCGTACTGCATATTGTCGAAGGGAGGCCACGTGGCCAAAACCAGCATCGCAAAAGCCGACAAGAAGACGAATACGGCCGGGACAGGCCAAGCAACGTCGACGGCGTCTGTCCCCCTGCCGGACGCCGGTGCCGGCGTCGACACGGCCCCCTTGCGCTTCCGGCGCTTGTTTCGCGTCTGCCCTTCACCCCTCGCCGGTTCAATCCTCGTCTCGCCTGTCTTGGGCGCGGCCGCGGTCTCTTCGACGACTGGTGTTCCACCGTTGGCGACCACGGAGGAAAGCTCATCACGGTGCATCACTCCGACCGCCACCACGGCGCCAAGAAGAAGCCACAAATGAGTTAACGTCGAGGCGATCGGTATCCCGAACTGTGTCTCCACAAAATGGGCCGAGATCGCCGAGACGATGCCTATCACCAGCAGTTGATAGTGCAGGTGCTCCGAGCGACGCAGCACGCTCCAGGCGAGACGCAGGGCGCTGCCCAGAACGAACAGAAAGGCGGCGAGCCCGACGACACCCGTGGTAACCAGCAGATCCAGAAGAACCTGGTGCGATCGGTCGGGAGATGCGTTGCGAGCTTCATGATGGGCCAAATCGGGTGGATACACCTTGTTGTAAGCCACGTACATCGCTTCCGGGCCGTATCCGATGATCGGTCGCAAACTGTTCAACGCATCGCCTTGCAGACCTACTGATGGTGGATGCGTAATCAATTGCCACGCCCCTTGCCAGATCAACAGCCGAACCTTCCCGGATCCATACTCGGTCTCCAGTATCTCGCCGAGCCTTCCGATGTACGGTATCTTCTTGATTGGCGCGAGCGGGCTGTTCGGGACATTGAACACGATAAGGAAAGCGATCAGGACTCCGGTCACTGCCGATGACACCGAAAGCAATCGCTGGGACCCGCTGCGGATGGCCAGAAGGAACGCGAAGACAAACACGCCCGCTCCGATGCCCAGGAAGGGCCCCCGGCTTTGGGTCAGTACGATGGCCGTTAACTGCACCAGCATCAAAGAGGCGTAGGCAACAACCTCCGCGAGCACCGTTTCCCTGGTGGGACGCCGCACGCGCACGAGGATGGCCAGGTTCAGGAAGATGGCGACTCCCCCAAACGCCCCCCACCAAAGGTTCGCGCTCTTGTTGGTATAAGAAACGATAAGCATCAGAACCAGATTCTGTAAAAGGATCAAGGCCAGCAAACCGGCGACGGTCTGCCAGCTAGAGGGAACGGTCGGCAAATCGGCCTTTTCCAACCGTCTTATCGATTCGATGAGCCGAGCGATTGTCAATGGGACCGCCATTATCAAATAGGCGGCCAGAAAGATGGCGTTGCCCATGCTGCTGGCCACACGGGTGGTCACGTCCCCGCCCCAGGGCAGGGGGTCCAGCCTTTGGTGCTGGGCGATCCCATACAATGAAACCGGAAGACTGGTGAGCAATATCACGGTGATCAGCCGGTTGAGCTGGGCTCGGCTGCGCAGGGAATGAGCCACCAGGAAGAAGAGAACGATGTAGGTAAGCCAGGTGTAGGTGCCTTGCAGGCGCTGGTAGGACCCCCAAAGACTGACCCCCGGGCTAACGGATGCGATCGTGCTTAGGATCAGGGAAGCACACAATTCGTGTATAATACTCGCCAGCGGGTTATCGGTGCGCACAGCCTGCCACCAGGCCCTCAGGCCGGAGGATGCCTTGTCGCCGACCCGAAGCGAAAACCCCCGCTCGAAAAGGCGGACGAAGAACGCCAGCACCATCAGCAGGACGATGCCGCGCAAGGCGATCAGCTTGTCGGGCTCAAATACTCGGCTGCTGTATATGTTGAAGTAGAGGGGAACCGTTATGGCAGCGGCGAGCCAGCCCGTTTCGATGATGCGGCCGCAGAGAAGACCTACTTTGGTCACAGTTGGATAGACCCTTCCTCACTTTTCTAGCTCAGGAGTTGGTTTCACAGGGTCGTATACAGCCCCGGGCGCAAACCTGGGAATCTGTGCCAACGATCGACACCAG